>JASHVA010000072.1 GCA_030039715.1 Thermoplasmata archaeon
GGCGGTCGTGCGCGATGCAACGATAGCCGTGCGAGGCCAGGAACAGCATCTGGTCCTCCCATGCGTCGGCGCTCAGGGGCCATCCGTGGCTGAACACGACCGGCTGCCCGGTTCCCCAGTCCTTGTAGTAGATCTGCTCCTTGTCCTTGGTCGTGAAGATCGGCATGCTGCGTCACCGTATCCGGGCTATTTGATGGGGGCCGTCGCCCCTCCCGAATTCCTCCGTACGACTCCGGAGAACTCCGAGTCGCAAGGACACTTGCACCCACCGTTCCATGCCCCCCGTGGGCCCCTTTTCTGCCCGAGCGCGGTGGCCCCTCCATGGAGCCGATCACGACCCCGAAGCTCGCGCCCTATCTCTTGGTCCGGAACGCCGCGGCGCTCGGCCACTTCATCCAGGACGGGATCGGGGGAACGCCCGGTTTCCAGGTGCTGGACAAGGAAGGGAAGGTCAACCACCTCGAGCTGCGAATCGACGACTCGTTGGTGATGGTCGCCGAAGCTCCGCACGGCCGCTCCTCGTTCCCCGCGATGCTCCACCTGTACGTTCCGGACGCGGATGCGGCCTACGAACGAGCCATCGCGGCCGGAGCGACGAGCGTTCGCGCGCCGACCGACGCGGAGGACGGACGACGCGGCGAGGTCCGGGATTCGTGGGGAAACGAGTGGTGGTTCACTCGACCGCACAAGTGATGGCGTGACCGCGTGCCACGGCGCCCGAAGCGAGCCTTATTCCTGAACCCCGCCTCCGCGGGAGCGAGGTCGCGTGAATGCCGTCGATACTTTCCGACGCAGCGAAGCGGGCGGACCGATATCTCGAGCAACTCCCGGAACGGCGCGTAGCCCCCGCGCCCGAGGACGTCGAAGTCTTGGACCAGTTGGCGGGCCCGATCCCGGAGACGGGAGTGAGCGCCGAACGTGTGGTCGGGGACCTCGACGATATCGGGTCCCGGGCCACGGTAGCTAGCGCCGGGGGGCGATACTTCGGATTCGTGATCGGTAGCGGTCTACCCGTCTCGCTCGCGGCCAACTGGCTCGCCGGCGCCTGGAACCAGAACGCGGCGGTCGGAGTCATGTCGCCGGTCACCGCTCGATTGGAACAGACGGCGCTCGACTGGGCCCAGGATCTCCTGGGCCTACCGGCCGGCGTTCGCGGCGCGTTCGTGACCGGGGACACGCTGGCCAACGTCGCCGCGCTCGCCGCCGCCCGACACGAAGTGCTCGCGCGAGTTGGGTACGACCTCGAGAAGAATGGGATGGCCGATTCGCCGCGGATCACGGTCGTGGTCGGGGAGGAGGTCCACGTCTCGGTACTGCGGGCCATCACGCTCCTTGGGTTCGGGCGCGATCGGCTGGTCCGGATTCCGGTGGACGAACAGGGCCGGATGAAAGCGAACGGCCTCCCGAGCGTCGAGGGCCCCTTCATCGTATGCACTCAGGCAGGAAATGTGAACTCCGGGGCGTTCGACCCCGTTCGACCTATCGCGCGATGGGCTCACGCCGGTGGGGGATGGGTACACGTCGATGGTGCGTTCGGGCTCTGGGCCCGTGCGGCCCCCGGGCGTCGGGCACTTGCCGACGGAGTGGAGGACGCCGACTCCTGGGCCGTGGACGGTCACAAGTGGCTGAACGTACCGTATGACAGCGGTATTGTCTTCGTCCGCCGCGGGGACGCCTTGCGTCAAGCGATGTCCTACGGACCCGCCGCCTACCTTCCCACGAGCGGCGCGGGCGAATTCATGGAGTTCACGCCCGAGATGTCCCGGCGCGCCCGGGGGATTGACGCGTGGGCCGCCTTGCGACATCTCGGCCGGACCGGCGTTGCGGAACTGGTCGAGCGGTGCTGTCGGCACGCGGCCCGCTTCGCGGACCGCTTTCGACAGGCCGGCTATCGAGTCTTGAACGACGTGGTACTGAACCAGGTCCTCGTGTCGTTCGGGGACGACGCCGAGACGCGGCGCGTGATTTCGGAAACCCAACGCGAGGGAACCTGTTGGGTCGGCGGCACGGTGTGGCACGGAACGGCCGCGATGCGCATCAGCGTGAGCTCATGGGCCACGACGGAGGCAGACGTCGATCGATCCGTCGAGGCGATTCTTCGGATTGCCCGCCGCAAAGGGGTCCCGCACAGCTGACCGGTGGAAAGGCCCTGGCAACGCATCCTACGTCGTCACACATCGCTCATGCTGCACACTTCTCGTGAAGTTTACATGCGGCATGCAGCATGCACACCACCATGGTGACCGCCGAGACCTCCGTGCGAGTGTCGAGGTCAACCCTCGCCGAACTCGAGCGGTTCCGTAGCGCGATTCAAGCGGAATCGCTCGATGCGGCGATCCGGTCCCTCTTGCTCCTGAAGCGGAGAGAGCTCGTCGCCCAGATCTACGGCAGCGCGAAGGGCGTGCGACCCTTCCGGGAGTCCGACCGCCTTGACTCTGATCGTTGACTCGTTCGCGTGGATCGAGCTGCTGACGGCGGGACGGTCCGGGCCGAAAGTGAGAGCCGTTCTCGAGTCGGGCGAGGAGTTGCTCACGCCGGACATCGTCCTCGCCGAGGTAGCCCGCGTGTTCGGGCGTCGAGGGATGTTGCCCGAACGGATCGCGGGTCACCTGCGGGCGGTGAGTGATCTTAGCTCAGTACGTCCCATCGAGATCGGCGTCGCTCTCGAAGTGCACCGGTCGGACCGGGATTTGCGTCAACATTCGCGT
>JASHVA010000073.1 GCA_030039715.1 Thermoplasmata archaeon
CCCCTCAAGCACCCCGAGCTGTTCGACCGGCTCGCGATCACCCCGCCGAAGGGGGTGCTGCTGTACGGGCCCCCCGGGACCGGCAAGACGCTGATCGCCAAGGCGGTCGCGAACGAGGCCGGCGCGCACTTCATCGGCATCCAAGGACCCGAGATCATCTCCAAGTACTACGGGGAGAGCGAGAAGGAGCTCCGGGAGAAGTTCGAAGAGGCGGAGAAGAACGCGCCGAGCGTGATCTTCATCGACGAGCTCGATTCGATCGCGCCGCGACGCGACGAGGTCGTCGGCGAGGTCGAGCGCCGGGTCGTCGCCCAGCTGCTCACGCTGATGGACGGACTCTCCGGGCGCGGCAACGTCATCGTAATCGCCGCCACGAACCGCGAGGAGGCGATCGACCCCGCGCTCCGGCGGCCGGGCCGGTTCGACCGCGAGATCGAGATCGGGGTCCCGACGCAGGAGGGGCGCCTCGAGATCCTCCAGATCCACACGCGCGGAATGCCGATCGACGGGAGCGAACGCGACCGGGAGAAGCTCCTCAAGGAGCTCTCGGCACTGAGCCACGGCTTCGTCGGCGCCGACCTCTCCTCGCTCGCCCGGGAGGCGGCGATGCGGGCGCTGCGCCGGTACCTCCCCGAGATCGACTTCGACCAGCCGATCCCGCTCTCGCTCCTCGAGCGGATGAAGGTCACGGAGACCGACTTCAAGGAGGCGCTGAAGCAGATCGAGCCGTCGAGCCTCCGGGACGTCGCGGTCGAGGTCCCGACGACGCATTGGGACGAAGTCGGCGGCGTCGAACGGGTCCGTCGCGTCCTCGAGGAGTCGGTCGAGCTGCCGTTCAAGAACCCGCAGGTCTACCGCCACATCGGGATCGAGCCGCCCCGGGGGATCCTCCTCTACGGCCCTCCGGGCGTCGGGAAGACGCTGCTCGCGAAGGCGGCGGCGACCGAGAGCCAGGCGAACTTCATCTCGGTGAAGGGCCCCGAGGTGATGAGCAAGTGGGTCGGCGAGAGCGAGAAGGCGATCCGGATGATCTTCAAGAAGGCGCGCCAGGCGTCGCCCTCGATCGTCTTCATCGACGAGCTCGACTCGATCGCCCCCCGGCGGGGACTCCAGACGTCGAGCGGCGTCACGGAACGGATCGTCAACCAGCTCCTCACCTCGATCGACGGCCTCGAGACCCTCGAGCGGGTGCTCGTGATCGCGGCGACGAACCGCCCCGACATCATCGACGAGGCGCTCCTGCGGACGGGGCGGTTCGACCGAATGCTCTACGTCGAGCCGCCGAACGTCGCCGGACGGATCGAGATCCTGAAGGTTCACACGCGCAAGATGCCGCTCGCCGACGATGTCGACCTCGCCGAGATCGCCCAACGGACGGAGGGGTACGTCGGGAGCGACCTCGCGGCGCTGTGCCGGGAAGCCGGCCTCTCGGCGATCCGCGAGAGCCTGAAGGCGAACAAGGTGACCCGGGCCCACTTCGACGCGGCGCTGAAGACGATCCGGCCGTCGTGCGACCCGGAGGTACTCAAGTTCTACGAAGAGTTCGAAAAGCGTCTCCTGCGCGAGCGGGTCTCGCGCCGGCGGGACGAGCCCGGCAACGCCATCTACCGCTAGCCGGAACGCGCGATTTTTCCGTCAGTCGAGAGCCGTCCCGGGCAAGCTATATGTAGTAAGGCTAGGTTCGGCGCGCCGCCTCCGATAGGGGGCTACCGAACGGGAGAAGTGAGACAGTTGGGTACGCATGTGCCGCGCGCCGCCCTGTGGGTGGTCGTGCTGTTGTTGCTGGCCGGAGTGCTGGCGACGATCGGCTCGGCCCAAGCCGCCAGCCCGAACTATACCCTGATCGGCTACGCTCGCCAGCCGGGCTCTCTGGGCGTAGTCCCCGCGGGCGCACAGGTCGACCTCGTCTCCCGGGCGACCGGCGCCATCTACACCACGACGGTGTTCGGTAGCGGCGGCCAGTTCCTGTTCAACTCGTCGACCACGGGCGGAGCCCTCGTCCCCGGCTGGTGGGGGGTCCGTATCCCGGCCCAGGGGAACCTCTCGGTGCCGAGCTGTAAGCTGTGTTCGCCGTTCGGCGTCTTCCCGTCGAACCAGTCGACGCAGTTCTACTACCTCAACGCGAGCGCGCTCACGACCACGACGTACCCCGTCGTGCTGTCGGACATCAACGTCCTCTCCTACACGGCGACGTTGACGGGCACGGTCACGTCGGGCAGCCGCGTCGTCGGCGGGGCGCAGGTCCAGATCCTCGACCCCCAGTACGACGACTTCGTCCTCGCGAACAACACGACGACCGCGAGCGGCTCGTACAACTTCCCGGCGCCGCTCGGAACCTGGGTGCTCAAGGCGACGCTCCCCGGCCCCAGCTCGGCGTACAACTTCTCGAGCGTGACGATCTCCTCGTCGACCACGAAGACGGTGAACATCGCCATCAATAGCTACCTCATCTCGGGCACCGTCTACCTCCAGGCGAACCACAACGCGCCGGTGCCGAACGGAGGGAACGTCACCGTCTGGGACGGCTACAACGGCTACATCTACTCGACCCCGACCGCGCCGGGCGGCTTCTACTCGTTCGGCACGTACCCCGGGAACTTCTCGAGCGGGCCGCAGACGTTCGAGGTCGTGCTCTCGCCGGTCGGCTACGCGACGACCGCCTACACGCACACCGTGTCGAGCTCCTCGCCGTACTCGCAGAACGTGTACGTCTCCCCGCTCACGGCCGCCGAACGCGGGATCTACACGACGACCCTCAACCTCTCGGGCATCAACGTGCTCTCGGGGAAGGGCTCGATCTACGTACAGACGATCGCCGCGCTCGGCAACGACACGGTGCTCGCGAACCTCCCGAACGCGTCGATCGGCCAGATGTGGGGCCAGCTCGGTCTCGACTTCAACCACCAGGTCAACTTCCCGGACTCGCTCCTCCCGGCGTTCTACAACTGGGTGAACCAGTCCGGACCGTTCTTCCCGGCGGTGCAGGCGGGCACGACGATCAACGGGACGGGCTTCATCGCCCCGACCTCGGGGACGACGCTCGCGAGCTACTCCTCGACGTGCACCTCCGCGAGCCCGGGATGCGGCCTCTCGAGCCCCGCGACGATCAACCTCGCGTGGGACCAGAACTTCACGCTGAACGGGACGCTGTACAAGAACTCGAGCGCGTACTCGCTCTCGTTCGGCTTCGCGCACCCCACGAGCTCGGACACGTACAACTACACGGTCGTCCTTCCGACGGGCTACTCGCTCGCGGCGGGCACCGCGGCCCCCTCGGCGAGCCGCCTCACGCCGGCCGGACCGGGGAACAGCTGGACGAAGTTCACGCTGACCTCCCTTCCGTCGGCGAGCCCGTCCGGTACGTTCTCCTTCTCGATCGTGAAGTACGCGAGCCTGACGCCGAACGTCAACGTCTCGGTCCCGAACTTCGCGTTCTCGAGCCAGAACGTGCTCAACTCGACGCACGACAACTACACGGTGATCGTGGGCGTCGGCCAGAACGCGACGTTCAGCGCGCTGAACTCGACGTACCCCGCGGGGACGAACGGCACGAGCTTCACGTGGAACTTCGGGGACGGCAACACGACCACGACCAGCCAGCCGACGACGAACCACACGTATTCGGTCGCCTCGGGCCCGAAGGCGTACAACGGCACGCTCACCGTGACGAGCTCGGGGGGTCTCGTCAATTCGACGACGTTCTACGTCTGGGTCGGTGAAGGTCCCGTCACGGCGGTGATCAGCTGGAACGCGACCTCGAGCCAGAATCGAACGAGCGGCGGGGTCCCGTACGTTTTCGTGAACTGGGGCACGGTGCTCCACTTCAACGCGAGCGCGAGCAACGCGACGATCTCGCCGACCGCGCCGATCCCGTCGGTCGTCTCGGTGGCGTCGTACGTCTTCACCGCGAAGGGGTTCACGGCCAAGCAGAACTTCTCGGCCGGCCAGGGCGGTAACTTCTGGGAGAACTACAGTTACCAGTTCCTCGGGGCCGGGGTCTACTACTCGAACTCGACGACGATCGGCGGCCAGAAGGTCTACTTCAAGGGCTGGCAGTACAACCTCACGCTGACGGCGTGGGACGGTACCGGCCAGAGCGCGACCGCGAACCTGATCGTGCTCGTGAACGACACCGAGAAGCCGACCTCGAGCTTCCAGCTCCTGAACGGGGCGGGGAAACCGGTCTCGGGGAGCGGCGTCGTCACGGCGGCGAACCTCACCGCCAAGGTCTCGTTCAACGGCGCCAACGCCTCCGACCCGCACAACGGCTCGATCACGCGATACTACTGGTTGATCACGAACTCGGGGAACTCGTCGGTCCACATCGGCATCAATACGACGACGGTGAAGCCGTACCCGGCGAAGTGGCTCACTCCGCAGGCGAAGGCGTACACGGTGAACCTGACGGTCTGGGACCTGAACGGCAACAAGGGCTGGACCACCGCCTCCCTCGCGGTGACCGTGAACTCGACGATCTCCGTGATCATGTCGTCGACGAACCTGACCGGCGCGACCTCGGTCAACGCCGGCACGTCGTACACCTACTGGGTGAACGTCACCGTCGGCGGCGGCACGAGCGCGGTCGCGCAGAACGTCCAGCTGACGTTCTACCTGACGAGCCCGAGCGGCACGAGCCGGACGTACATCGCCGGCTCGCCCGCCTCGGTCGAGTGGTACAACTACACGAGCGGGGTCGTGAGCTCGACGCCGTTCGCGACGGGGACGCTGCCGAGCGTCGGGTACAACGTGACGTACCGCGCGGTCGTCACCTGGACGCCCGGGACGACGGGGAACTTCGTCCTCTACGCCAACGCGACGGCGTCGAACGAGTACTCGGGGAACTACTACAACGGACCGCAGACGATCACGCAGTCGATCACGGTCCATCCGAACCCCACGACCCAGGCGCTCGAGTACGCGGCCATCGCGGTCGCGGTCGTCGTCGTGATCGTGGCGATCGTCGTCCTCTACCGCCGCCGGACGCGGCGCGCGACGCCGACCCGGAGCTCGAGCCGCTCGGGGATCGACCGCGGCCGCCCGAAGGACGAGGACGAAGACGAGGAAGAGGACGACGAGTCGTAACCGGCGCGCCTCGCCGGACCAACCCTTTCCCGTGCCCGAACCCGGGACCGTTCAGCCGTAGGGGCCGACCTCGTCGAGGAGGTCGACGTGCGTGAGCAGCATCCGGCGGCAGCAGTAGCGGTGAAGGCCGAGGCCGTCGAGCACGGCGCCCGCGGGCTCGCCGCGCGCGGTCCGCTCGCGGTACTCGTCCCAGTACTGACCGATCACGGTCCCGCAGGTGAAGCAGCGGACCGGCACCATCATCGTCATGGCGTGCGAACCCCTCCCTAACGGTACGACTTCTGCCGCCGGGCCCGGGCGCCGCGCCCGCCGGGGCGCTTCGGCAGCTTGCGCCGAGGGTCGTTCACGATCAGCGAACGGTCGTACTTCTTGAACGTCTCCCGGAGCTCGGGGTCCTTCAGCCAGTCGAGGAGCCCGCGTGCCACCGCCGTGCGGGCGGCCGAGGCCTGGCCGACGATCCCGCCGCCCCGGACCTCGACGGAGATGTCGAGGCCGCGACCCCGCTCCCCGACCATGAGCAGCGGCTCCTGGATCTTCTGCCGGACGACCTCGGGCTCGACGAGCTCGAGCGGCCGGTCGTTGACCCGGACGAGGCCGGCGCCCTTTCGGACGGTCGCGCGCGCGACGGCGGCCTTCCGCTTCCCCGTGGCGAGGACGATGACGGGGGCCTTCACGTGCGCGCCCCCAGCAGGACCGTGACCTCGGCGAGCGTGACGGGCGGGCGGAGGGACGGACGCGCCTTCGCGTCGTCGATCGTCTGGAGCGAGGCACCCTTCCACTCCTCGGGAACGCCCATGTGGACGACGAGCCGGCGGAACGCGGTCTTGCCGCCGGTCTTCAAGTGGGGCAGCATGCCTCGGACCGTCCGCCGGAAGATCCGGTCGGCGTACCGGGGAAAGTGGGGTCCCGAACGCACGGAGCCGCGGGCCCGCGCGGCGGTGTAGTGGGCCACGATCTCGGTGCGCGAGCCCGTGACGACGCTCTTCTCCGCGTTGACGACCACGATCGACTCGCCCGAGAGGAGCCGCTTCGCGATCACGCTCGCGGCCCGGCCGAGCACGAGCCCGGTCGCGTCCACGACCGTGGGCCCCGCGCCACCGGATTCAGGCAAGGAGCCGCACTCCCGCCCCGTCGGGCTTGGCCTGGAGGAGCTCGGAAATGGTGAGCGC
Source organism: Thermoplasmata archaeon (assembly GCA_030039715.1). Classification (GTDB taxonomy): domain Archaea; phylum Thermoplasmatota; class Thermoplasmata; order Lutacidiplasmatales; family UBA184; genus Lutacidiplasma. The sequence goes on from JASHVA010000073.1 coordinate 6,252, forward strand.
GGTGCCGCCGGCGGCTCGCACCTTCGCCCGGGCCTCGGCGGAATAGGAGAACGCGGCGACCGTCACGGGCTTCGAGAGCGGCCCGTCGGCGAGGAGCTTTCCTGGAACGACGACCGT
>JASHVA010000074.1 GCA_030039715.1 Thermoplasmata archaeon
ACCGGAGCCGAGACCCTCGCGAAGGCGACCGGCGGGATGGTCGTCAAGGCCGCCCGGGACGAGTCGAGCCCGTACGCGGCGATGAAGGCGGCCGACCAGGTCGCGGCCGCGATCAAGGAGAAGGGGTACGAGATGCTGCACGTCCGGGTCCGCGCGCCCGGTGGCAACCGCTCCCGCTCGCCGGGCCCGGGGGCCCAGGCGGCGATCCGGGCGCTCGCGCGCGCGGGCGTGAAGATCCAGCGGATCGAGGACGTCACGCCGGTGCCGCACGACGGCACGAAGCCGAAGGGCGGCCGACGGGGTCGGAGGGTCTAGGGCCGATGCCCGTCACGATCCAGGAGCTGAAGCCGCGCTCCACGCTCCTCGAGTTCGAGGGCCCGAGCGCCTCGCAGGTGAACGCTATCCGCCGGACGCTGCTCTCCGACGTGCCGAAGCTCGCGATCGAGGACGTCGAGTTCCACCTCGGCCCGATCCGCGACGAGGCGAGCGGCAAGGACTACGACTCCTCGACCAGCATGTTCGACGAGGCGGTCGCGCTGCGGCTCGGCCTCCTCCCGATCCCGACCGACCTCGGCCAGTTCCGGAAGAAGTCCGAGTGCACGTGCGGCGGCGCCGGTTGCCCGCACTGCCAGGTGATGTTCTCGGTCGACCGCAAGGGGCCGTGCACGGTCTACGCGAAGGATGTCGTCCCGCTGGGCGATTCCTCCCTCGCGATCCTCGAGCCCGACGTGCCGATCGTGCGCCTCGGCGCCCGGCAGGCGCTCCTCGCCTACGCGACGGCGGTCGTCGGCACCGCCCGCGACCACGCGAAGTGGCAGGTTGCGCACGCCGTCGGCATGTACCCCCGCCCGCACGTGAAGATCGCGAAGAAGGAGGGATGCTCGGACGCCTGTCTCAAGCGGACGGCCGCCTCCTGCCCGGTCGACATCCTCGAGTTCTCGGGAGGCAAGCTCTCCGTGACCGACGAGACGAAGTGCATCTACTGCGGCGCCTGCGAGCAGACGTGCGAGCACGGCTCGATCCACGTCGAGGCGGACACCGAGCGGTTCTTCCTCCGCTTCGAGACCGACGGTTCTCTCTCGCCGCGCGAGGCGCTCCGCTTCACGCTGAAGGAGCTCAAGAGCCGCTTCGAGGAACTGCGCGAGGCGGTCCAGTCGATCCCGTAGCCTGCGCGCTCGTCCAGTCGTAGCGCAGGATCGCGGCGATCCGTCCCAGGGCCGCGAGGCGCCGGCCGGCCTCGCCGTCGTCCCGCACCACGAAGATCCGCGCCCGCGCCGCGCGGGCCCGGTCGAGCGTCGGCTGGAGGGGCGGCTCGGCGAGCACCGACTCCTCGACGAGGAGCGTCTCCACCGCGCCCGCGTCGACGGCCTCCGCGACCTCGAGCGGCCCGACCGCCGCGCGGCGACCGCCCGCGAGGCTCTGGACGAGCCGCTCGACCGCTTCGGCCTCCTCCGCGGCGACGCTCCCCCGGAGCGCCTCGCTCGCCTTGCCGGAGCGGAGCAGCTCGTCCACTCCGACGCGCCCGGACTCCGCGGTCGCGTAGACCTTCAGCTTCTTCGCGAGCGCGGGGTCGTCCTCGGCGATCCGCTCCTTGAGCTCCTCCTTCAGGAACCCCGGGCCGACGACGAGCACGGCGGTGGCGCCGGCCCCCTCCCGGCGCAGGATCCCGAGGAGCTCCTCGAGGTAGGCCGCCCGGTCCTTCTCTCCCTGCCCTCCCTCGAACTGCTTGCCCGCGATCGTCCGGCGCACGTCCGCCACCGGCAGCACGGCCCGGCCCCGCAGTCGCACGATCGCGGAGTCGCCCCAGTCGACCGCCGCCACGAGCACGGTCGGGTCGTCGCGGCCCCGGACGCCCTCCTCGAGGATCGTCCGGTCCGCCGCGGTCGGTTCCGGCTTCTCGACCGTCACCTCGTCCCCCTCGCCGAGGTCGAGCGTGTGGTGGCGGCCGATGTCGAACGGCCCCTCCACGATCGGACCGGTCACGCGGACGTGCTTCGAGAAGCCGTGGAACTCGACCTGCTCGGCCCGCACCGCGAGCCAAACGCGGCGCCGGGTCCGCTCGGCGCCGGCGACCTCGGGGGGGGCCTCGGGGTCCCGCCGCGTCGTCGAGGCGCCGACCGTCTCGCCGGGCCGGACGAACCGGGCGATCCGCCATAGATCGCTCGGCGTCTCGAGGCGCAGCCGGAACCGGCCCCTCGTCGGGTCGTGGTGGATCAGCCGCACGTGCCCCTCCGCGACGGAGCGGGACCGTCGGTGCCTACAAGCCCATTTCGCCGGCTCCCGCGCGCCCTCCGAGGGAAGGCTTATCGCGCCGGGCCGGGGTCGGGAAGAGCCGGGTAGGAGGAGCGCACTGAGCCGATATTCGGACCTCTTTCGGCGACCGTCGTTCGGCCCGCTGCTCGTGGCGGGCGCGCTCCAGATGGCCGCTCCGGCGTCGGTCCTGGTCGTCCTCCTCTTTGAGGTGACGCTCGCCTACCCCGCGAGCGAGCGGGTCACCTACGGGGCCTACGCGCTGACGTTCCTCGGGCTCTCGTCGGCGATCCCGACGTTCGTCGCCGCGTTCTTCTCGGGCGCGGTCGCCGACCGGCACGACCGCGGGGAGGTGATGCGCGTCGTGAACCTCGTCTCGCTGGTCGGCGTCGCCGCGGCGGCCGCCGACCTCGTCTTCCTGCCGGCCCAGCGCCTCGTCCTGCCGTTCCCGGCCGGGTTCTACCTGCCGCTCTGGGTCGCCCTCCTCTACCCGTGCTGGGCGACGATCATCGCGAGCGCGACGTTCTTCCGTCCCGCGTTCAACTCCTCCATCCCCCGGCTCGTCCGCCCGCACGACCTCGGCCGGGCGAATGGGGTCATCTACGCGGCGGCGGCCGTGACGGGCGCGGTCGCCACGATCCTGGTCGGAGTCGTCCTGACGGTCGCCCCCGCCGCGGACGCGCTCGCGCTCTCGTTCGCGATCTTCTTCGCGACGCAGGTCGCCCTCCTCCTCGTCCACGTCGACCTCTCGGTCGATCCCCGGGCGGGTCGGCGGTCGGTCGGCCGAGAGGCGCTCGACGGCTTCGCCTACCTCGGCCGCCGGCGGGAGCTCCTCGAACTGACGATCGCGGCGCTGGTCGTGAACTTCCTCGCGGCGATCGCGCTCGTCGAGCTCGGCCTCTACGTCGGGAGCTGGCTCGGTCTCACCGCCGGATTCTGGTACGGCGCGATGGTCGCCGCGTCGACGCTCGGCGTCGCCGTCGGCTTCGCGCTCATCTCGCGCTTCCGCTTCGAGCCGCACGCGGGCCGCGCGATCATGCTGCTCACCGTCGCGACGGGCGTGAGCCTGGTCGCGCTCGGCCTCGTCCACTCGATCTGGCTCGCGATCCCGGTGATCTTCGTCTACGGGATGATGCCCGGGATGGTGATGACCGTGTTCCTCTCGACCATCCAGGCGACCGTCCCCGACGCGATGATGGGCCGCGTCTTCTCGGCCGACGAGGTCGGGAGCTACGCCCTCGTCCCGTTCGGCCAGACGGCGGGCGGGATCCTCACGAGCTCGGTCGGGGTCCAGGGCACGTACGTGACGGCCGGTGCGTCGATCGTGCTCCTGGGCGCCGTGATGGTCGCGTCGTTCGGGGCCCTGCGCCGGCTCGGCTACCACCCCCACGCGGAGGCCGCGGCGGGCGCCGCTCCCTCCTAGCCCGGTATCGGCACGACCGGCACGCGATCCGGCGCGTACCAGCCGGGCGACGGTCCGAGGGTGCGCACGAATCCGAGCCGTTCGTAGAGGCGCACGGCGCGGCCGTTCTCCTCCGTGACGTTGAGCACGATGACGCGCTCGCCGCGGGCCCGGAGGGCCCGGACGCTGGCGGCGAGCACCGCCCGACCGAGGCCCCGACCCTGGTGGAGCGGGTCGACCATCACTTGGGCGACGAGCGGACCGTACGGCGCGCGGACGACGATCGTCGACGCCACGACCGCACCGCCGTCCGGGACGACGAACGACGCCCACGGAAGGAGCTCGCCCCAACGGCCGGAGAGGATCTCCCGGACCTGGAGTTCGGCATCCTTCTGGGGGTCCGGATCGACCTGGAAGAGGTACCGGTCCAGCCGGCCTCGGTAGGCGACGTCGAGGAGCGTGGTGAGGGCGCTCTCGTCGGTCGCCGCGATCTCGCGGAGCTCCGGCACGGTCGGGAGATCGGGCACGGCCGCATCGGGAGGGTACCGCATTTCCGAACGCGCGAATCGGACGAATCCGAGCGCCCGCATCGCGCGTTCCTCCTCCGACTCGGAGAGTCCGGCGAGCCGCCCCGGTAGGAACGCGACCGGTCCCGCGACGTCGCGCACGCGCCGTACGAACGCCGTGTATCCGTCGAGCGTCCGGCCCGCGCCCTCGAGGTGCAAGACCTCGACCGTGAGGCCGAGCACGCTCGCCGGCGCCCAGAGCGCGACGCCGACCGGCCCGCCGCCTTCCACGGCCAGCACGCCCGAGGCGGTCCCTTCGGCGATGTCCCGCTCGATCCCCTCGAGGAACGGGGCGGTCTCGGCCTCCGGGTCGCCGTGCGATCGCACCGCGTCGCGGGCGAGCCGTCGGGCCGTCGTGGGGTCTGCGGAGAGCGGGCGAAGCTCGATCACTCTGCCGGCACGAGCCGCCGCCGGGTTCAATACCCTGCCGTCGGCGTCTCCGAACTCCGAAACGGGTTTAGAGGGGTGACTCCTCCGGCGGGCATGGCCGGACGCGTCGAACCGATCGACCAATTGCTCCGAGAGCGCCACCTGTTGAAGCACCCGTTCTACCGGGCGTGGAGCCGGGGGGAGCTTTCGATCGACACCCTCCGGTCCTACGCCGGTCAGTACTACCACTTCGAGTCGAACTTTCCCCGCTACGTGGCGGCAGCGTACTCGCACCTCGCCCGGCCGAGCGACCGGCGGGTGCTGCTCGAGAACCTCGTCGACGAGGAGGGCCGGGACCCGACCCATCCGGAGCTCTGGCTCGACTTCGCGGAGGGCCTGGGCGTCGCCCGGTCGAGGGCTCGCTCCGCGCCGGCCTCGCCTCCGACCCGGAGTCTGCTCGCGACGTACGAGCGGTTGACGGGCCGCTCGTCCGCGCCCGCCCTCGCCGCGCTCTACTCCTACGAGTCGATCTTTCCCGAGATCGCCGCGGAGAAGTCTCGCGGGATCCGCGCGATGTACGGCATCACGGACCCGAAGGCCCACGAGTTCTTCCGCGTGCACACGGGCGCGGACGTGGAGCACTCGCGCGCCGAGCGGGAGATCCTCGAGCGAGAGCTCGGCCGCGACGCGAGCGGCCGCGCGCCGGCACTCAGCGCGGCCCGGGCGGCCATCGGCGCCTGGTGGCGGTTCCTCGACGGCTTTCCCTGCGCCTGAGCCCCCGGGATAGCCGCCGGGCCTGCGCCGAACGGGGTACGCTGCGCCTACCGAAGGGGGGATGACCCCCGCTCGGCTCGATACTCCCATGCCGCTGTTCGTAGCCGAGCACCGCCACCCCGCCGACCGCTGCCCTGCCGGGAACCCGCAGATGGCCCCGTTCCTCCTCCAGATCCTCTCTCCGGCGAACGCGAAGAAAGCCGGCCTCACGCTCGTGGGCGACGCGGTCGCCCGGGGCCAGCACCACCTCTACGTGATCGTCGAGGGCCCGAGCGAGGCCGCGGTGCGGCAGTATCTCGGCGCGTTCGCCCAGGCGGGCTCCCTCGACGTCGTGCCGGCGTCGACCTGCGAGGAAGTCGTCAGCCGCGGCGCCTGCTGAACGGCGGAGAACGGGCCCCGGGAGGCCCGGTTCCCGGGCCGAAATACGGTTAACACCGTACCGGCATACCTTCGAGGCATGGGAGCCGCCCTTCCCATCCCGCGGGAGCTCGCCGACTTCCTCGCCCTGCCCCCTCCGCAGTCGATGTTGCTGCGGGGTCCCCCCGGCGCGGGGAAGACGAGCCTCGCGCTCGCCCTACTGCAGTCGTTCCCCGGCGCGAAATACTACGTCACGAACCGCGTGCCGACCGACGACGTCCTCCGCGCGTTCCCGTGGCTCGGAGAGAACGGGCACCACGGGATCGAGGTCATCGACAACACGGCGCCGGACTCGGGCTTCGCGCAGGCGGCCCGCGCGCTGCTCCGAGAGAGCCCGGCGATGGTGATGGACGATGA
>JASHVA010000075.1 GCA_030039715.1 Thermoplasmata archaeon
TGGAGCTGAAGGAGCACAATTGCCCCATCCTCGCGATCGCCGGCCGGTTCCCGGAGGCGTGCGAGGTCGAGCGGCGGATGTTCGAATCGATGCTCCGCGCCGGCGTCTCGACATCGCACCGAGTGGTCGCCGGCGACCCGGTCTGCCGTTTCCTGATCCGGCCCCGGGACGAGCGGGTCCCATGACCTCCTCTCGTCGACCCGTCCGCGTGCGGCGGCGGCTCGCCCTCGTCACGGGCGCCAGCCGGGGGCTCGGCGCCGTCCTCTCCCGGTTCCTGGCCGGCGAAGGATACGACCTCGTTCTGGTGGCTCGGGACCCGGGTCCCCTCGCCCAGGCGGCCGAGGCCGCCCGGGGGCTCGGCGCGGAAGTCAGCGAGCTCGCCGGCGACGTCGCGAACCCGGCCGACCGGGATCGGATCCGGGCGACGGTCGGTCGGGGCTCGGGGCTCGATTTGCTGGTGAACAATGCCTCCGAGCTCGGGCCTTCCCCGCTACCGGCGCTCTCGGACGTTCCGCTCGGGGCCCTGGAGCGGGTCTACCGCGTCAACCTGGTCGCACCGATCGGGCTCGTCCAGCTCCTCCTTCCCGCGCTCGCGCGGCGTCACGGTCTCGTCGTGAACGTGTCGAGCGACGCGGCCCTCGGCGGATATCCGGGCTGGGGGGCGTACGGGGCCAGCAAGGCCGCACTCGACCTCGCTTCGCTCACGCTCGCCCACGAGCTCCAGGGCCGCGGCGTGGCGGTCGTCTCTGTCGACCCGGGGGATCTTCGGACCGCGATGCATCAGTCCGCGTTCCCGGGGGAGGACATCTCGGACCGCCCGTTGCCCGAGGTCACGGTACCGTTCTGGGCGTGGCTCTTCGGGCAGCCCCACGACGAGATCACCGGTCGGCGGTATCGGGCCCAGGCGGAACATTGGGGGTCGGAGGCATGAGCGTCCCGGACCTCGAGTTCGAACGACCGGCCGACCTCCAGGCGACCGCGCCCCCGGAGCGTCGGGGCCTCTCCCGCGACGGGGTCCGGCTCCTTGTCACGGGTTCCGGCCCGTCGACCCCGCACGCGTTCCGGGAACTTCCCGGGCTGCTCAACCCCGGCGACCTCCTCGTCGTCAACGAGAGCGCGACGGTACCCGCGAGCCTCCCGGCCCGGGGTGACGCCGGGGAGTTCCTGCTGAACCTGTCCACGGGGTATGGTGACGGAGTGTGGCTCGCCGAGCCGCGGTGGGACGCCGGCACGCCGGGTCCCCTCCCTATTGTTCCCGGCGCGGTGGTCGAAGCCGGGACCCTGCCGTTCCGGGCGATCGGCTCGTTCCCCGGCATCCCCCGTCTCTGGTTCTTCCGCACCGACGGCGACGTGCCGGCGGCGATGCGGCTCGAAGGGCGGCCGATCCGGTACGGTTACGTCGCCGGGTCGTTCGGGCTCGACGCCTATCAGACGATCTTCTCGAAGGTCCCGGGCAGTGCGGAAATGCCGTCGGCCGGCCGGCCGTTCACCCGCTCTGTGCTCACGGCCGTTCGTCGCCGGGGCGTCCGGGTCATGCCGATCCTCCTCCACACCGGGGTCTCCAGCCTCGAGTCGGAGTCGGGGGCGCCGGGGATCCCACCGGTCTACCCCGAGCCGTTCGAGGTTCCGCCCGCCACCGCCGACGCGATCAACGCGACCCGGGCCAGCGGACACCGAGTCGTCGCGGTCGGGACGACCGTGCTCCGCGCGGTCGAGACCTCCTGGACGGAGTGCGGCGTGGTCGCCCGCAGCGGGTTCACCCGCCGGGTGCTCGGACCGGACCGGCCGATCCGCTCGGTCGACGGCCTCCTGACCGGGTTCCACGACCCCCGTACCTCCCATCTGTCGCTCCTGTTCGGCTTCGCCGGCGAGCCCCGGGTCCGAGAGGCGTACTCCGTCGCCATCCGCGAGCGCCTCCTCTGGCACGAATTCGGCGACACCCACCTCGTGTGGGCCGCGGGCCCGGGCTAGTCGGCGCCGCCGTTGCGCTCGAAAGGGAAGAAGAAGGAAAGGGTTGGGCCCGGAACGCGGGCGTCCTGCTCAGGCCGGCAGGATCTTTCGTCCGTAGTTCCAGTTCGTGAGGTCCGCGTAGCCGACGTAGACCGCCATCAGGCCGGTCAGGATGATCTCCACCCCGACGCCCTGAAGGTCGCCCTTCGAGAAGCCCGGAGGCGACGCGCCCGCCTGCCACCACTGGACGGTGAGCAGGATGAACGCGATCGTCAGCAGCAGGAAGACCGCCGTGATCCCCCACCCGTGCTTCGGCGCGTTGATCAAGAAGGCGAGCGTGAACACGAACCAGACGAACGTGAACGCCGCGATGTCGTACGCTCCTGTCGGCCCGGAGGCAAATACGTAGTTCACTACGAGGTTATTGAACGCGAGCCAGAACATGCCGTAGCCGACGAACGCCGTCCCGGCGAACATGTTCCCTTTCCGGAGCGCGATAATCCCCGCGATCACCTGGGCGCCGCCGCCGAAGAAGATCGCCATCGACAGGAGCGAACCCCACTGGATCCACCCGCCGTCGTTCAGGCCTGCCAGGATCGT
>JASHVA010000005.1 GCA_030039715.1 Thermoplasmata archaeon
CGAGGTCGTCGACCTGAACGAGCCGATCGCCGAGGGGGGGGTCAGCACCTGGGTGCTCACGATCTCCTCGGTCGGCGCGTCCAACTATCCGGTCACGTTCCAAGAGTCCGGCCTTCCCGCGGGCACGAGCTGGAGCGTCGACTTCGGCGGGACCACGAACGGCTCCACCACGGCGGACGTCGGCTTCACGGTGCCCGACGGGACGTACTCGTACACCGTCACCCCGGTCGCCGGCTACACGGCGACACCGAGTTCGGGCTCCCTCACCGTTTCCGGGGCGCCCCTCGCGCAGGACATCGCCTTCGCCCCCGGCACGACCTTCTCGGTCACGCTGGCGGCGGACCCGGATTCGGTCACGCTCGGCAACGCGACGAACCTGACCGCCCTCACTTCCGGCGGCACGGCGCCGTTCGACTACACCTACTCCGGCCTCCCCCCGGGCTGCGCCAGCGTCGACGAAGCGAGGCTCCCCTGCCTCCCGACCGCCGCCGGCACCTACCCCCTCACCGTCTCCGTCACGGACGACCTCGGTCACTTCGCGGAGGCGAACGCGAGCCTCACGGTCGGTTCGCCGACGAAGTCGACGCCGCCTCCCTCGTCGAGCTCCGGCACCAGCGACTGGTGGTGGATCGCGATCGTCGGGGTCGTCGCGGTCTTGGTCGTCCTCGCGCTCGTCCTGCGCCGCCGGCGGCCGGCGCCGGGACCGGCGCCCGGCCTTCCGCCCACCCCGCCGCCTCCCGCTCCGCCGACGCCCCCGGGCTCCTCCCCCCCGTAGCGCCCTCGGGCGTCAACGCTTAACGCGCCCCCCGGGTCGTCGCGCCGTGCTCGATTGCCCCTTCTGCGGTGCGCCCGAGACCGAGCGCCTCGACCTCGAGGGCCGACGGTTCCTCGTCTTCCGCTGCATGTTCACGCCCGAGGTGGACCCGACGATGTCGGACGAGGAGGTCCGCGCCGCGCTGCGGGCGAGCTTCGGGACCGACGGCCGGGCGTTCTTCCGCGGCACGTGCGACCGGCTCCACGTCTACGTGACGCGCGGCGAGGGGGCCCGCGTCCTCGAGGCGCGAGCGGGCCCCGGCTCGCCCTAGTCGCCTTCCAGCGTGAGCGCGCGCTGCACGAAGAACACCGCGACCCACGCGACCTCGGCCGCCTCGATGCTCACGAACGAGATCGCGATCGAGACCGCGAAGATCGCGGCCGAGTAGTAGCCCCGGCGCTTGAAGTAGAGCGACGCGGCCGGTGGGACGTTCGGCTTGGCGAGGTGGTTCCGCTCGGCGTACACCCAGATCCCGGTCGTCGTGAGCCCGAGGGTGACCTGGATCCCCGCGAACAGGTCGACCGCGACCTGGTAGTCGCGGTAGACCGCGAAGACGCTGAGGACGAACGGCATCGCGGCGATCTGCATCAGGAGGACGAGGTTCAGCCAGACGAGGCCCTGGTCGAAGCGCGCGATGTACTGGTAGGTCCGGTTGTGAACGATCCACCAGATGGAGATCATCACGAAGGCGAACGCGTACCCCAGGAAGATCGGCCAATCGGAAACGAGCCTCCCCGCGAGCTGGCTCTCGGTCGGCGTCACGCCGCTCGGGAACGACGGGACGACGAGCGAGAGGACGAGGAGCGTCATGGCGAACGCGAAGACGCCGTCGCTCAGGGAGACGATGCGGCCCAGGTCCTCGCCGGCGATCGAGGTGACGCCGGGGCGGGCGCGACGGACCCGCCAGTGGCTCGAGGGGCCTGGCCCGGCACCCGCCGCGGCGTCGGGGGGCGCCGGCGCCCCGCCCGCCGCGGGGGGCGGAGCCTCGTGGGTCCCGGTGCCGCTCGGGGCCGGGGGCTCGGAGGGAAGCGGAGCCTCGGTCATCGCGAGGCACCGCCGGACGGGAGGTCCTCCGCGTCGGCGTCGATCTCGACCAGCATCTCGGGCTCGAGGAGGCCCGCGACCCCGACGAGCGTCATCGCGGGCCGGATCGACGGGAATCGCTCGCCGAGCGCGCGGGTCACCTCGGCGGACCGGCGCACGTCCGTGACGTAGATGCGCAGGCGGACGATCGCCGCCCGCGAGCTCCCGAGCGCCGTTAGGGCCCGGTCGATGTTGTCGAGCGCCTGGACGGTCTGCCGGTACGGGTCGCCCGGCCCCACGATCGCCCCGTCCGCGCCGAAGCCCGTCGTGCCCGAGACGTAGACGCGCGAGCCGACGCGGACCGCGCGGCTGTAGCCGACGACCGGCTCCCAGGGCGAGCCGCTCGAGTACTGCTCCCGGACGCCGGCCCGGGCGCGCCTACGCCCGGGCTTGCGAGCCGATCCGGCCAAGCGCGCTCTCCGTCGGGACGAGATGGCGGTCGAGCCCGAGCTCCTCGGGGGAGGCGCCGAGGGCGAGGCCGACGACCTGCGGCAGGTGGAAGACCGGCATGTCCAGCCGGTGGCCGACCGCCTTCGCCGCCTGGTTCTGGTAGGCGTCGAGCGAGATGTGGCAGAGGGGGCACGGGGTCGCCATCGCGTCCGCGCCGTGGGCCTTCGCGTCGTCGATCTGGTGGCCCGCGATGCGGCTGGCGGTGTCGGGCTTCACGAACTGGATCGGGAACCCGCAGCACATGACGCGCCCCCGGTAGTA
>JASHVA010000076.1 GCA_030039715.1 Thermoplasmata archaeon
GATCGTCGATGGCCGGAAGAGGCTCTTCGCGAACTGACGGGCCGCGGTCGCCATCGGCCGGGCGACGAACAGGATCGGGTTCTCGTCGGGTTTTTCCTTCGCGGTCACCGGTGCGGCCATCGATTCCTCCCGCTAGACCCCCATCGAGGGGACGCAGCCGAACACGGGCAGGCACTTCACCGTGACGAGCACCGCGGCGAGGAAGATCGAGAGCAGGGAGAGCGGGATCATCCGGTTCCAGCCGACGCGCAAGAGCTGGTCGGTACGGACGCGCGGCAGCGAGGCCCGGACCCAGACGAAGAGGCCGAAGACGGCGTAGGTCTTCACCATGAACCAGAAGATGCCGGCGAGCGGGAACGACGTCGCGGCGCTCGGCACCCAGGACGGTAGGGTCCAGCCGCCGAGGAAGAGCAGCACCACGAGGATGCTGCCGACCAGAGCGCGCAGGTAGTCGGCGAGCATGAAGAACGCGAACAGCATCCCCCCGTACTCGGTGTTCCAACCCTCGACGAGCTCCGCCTCGGCCTCCGGGAGGTCGAAGGGGATGCGCTCCATCTCGGCGAGCATCCCGGCGACGAAGACGATGAGCGCGACTACGAGCGGGCCCCAGAACCAGTAGTTCTGCTGCTCGTAGACGATGGTCGAGAGGTCGAAGCTGCCCGAGACGATCACGACGGCGACGACCGCGAGGAGGATCGGCACCTCGTAGGCGATCATCTGGGCGGCCGAGCGCATCCCGCCCATCAGCGAGTACTTGTTGTTGCTCGACCAGGCGCTCACGAAGATGAACAGCGGGGCGAACGAGAAGATCGCGAGCGCGAGGAGCAGCGTGAGCGGGAGGGCGCCCGAGTTCCAACCCGAGGAGATCGGCAGGATCCCGAAGATGATCAGCGAGGTCACCATGTACGCGAGCGGGCCCGAATAGAACCCGAGGGCGTCCGCCTCGCGCGGCTGGAACGTGTTCTTCCGGAACAGCTTCAGGCCGTCCGCGAAGTTCTGGAGGAGGCCGGCGTAGCCGACGTGCATCGCGCCGCGCCGGTCCATGAAGCGGCCCAGGAGCTTGCGCTCCCACCAGATCAGCACGATCGTGTTGATCATGCTCGCCGCGAGGAGCACCGCCGCGAAGATCAGGACCGAGAGCCCGACGATGACGTCCGGGTTCGTCACCACCGCCCGGACCGGCCCGGGGAGGATCGAGCCGAGGCCGTTCAGGAGCACGGTCGCGAGGTCGTTCGACACCGAGTAGAGGGTCTGGCTCGCCATCGTCCGCTACCGGTCGACCTCCCCGACGCAGACGTCGACGCTCCCCATGATCGGCGGGATGTCGGCCACGTGGTACCCCACGAGGTACTGACGGGCCGCGCTGATGTTCGCGAAGACCGGCGAGCGGAACTTGACCCGGTACGGGTGCTCCCCGCCGTCGTTGACGACGTAGGCGAGCGCCTCCCCGTGCGGCTCCTCGATCGCCGAGAAGCCGACGCCCTTCGGGTAGTTCCGCTTGAGGAGGTACCCCTCGTTGCCGATCGGCGCGTACGGGGCGCCCAGCCATCGGGGGAGATGGTCGGCGAGCACCGGCCCGGGGTGGCGGTCGAGCCAGTCGAGCACCTGGCGAAGGATCCGGACCGACTGGCGCATCTCCTCCATTCGGACGAGGTAGCGCGCGGTGACGTCGGCCGCGTCCGCGACGGCGACGTCGAACTCGAGCCGGTCGTAGGCGGAGTAGGGCCGGTCCTTCCGCAGGTCGCGCTTCACGCCCGCCGAGCGGAGCATCGGGCCGGTGACCCCGTGCTTCACGCAGTCGGCCGCCTTCAGGATCCCGAGCTCGTCGCATCGCTCGCGGAAGATCGTCGAGCCGAGGCAGAGCTGGTCGTACTCGGGGAAGCGGGCGGTCAGCCAGTCGAGCACCTTGCGCGCGCTGTCGGTGAATCCCGGCGGGACGTCGTTCCGGACGCCGCCGACCCGCATGTACTCGTACGTCATGCGGGCGCCCGTGTAGCTCTGGAACAGGTCGAGGACGAGGTCCCGGTCCCGCATCCCGTAGAGGAACGGGCTCATCAGGCCGATGTCCTGCACGAACGCGGCGTACCACATGAGGTGGGAGCCGATCCGCTGGAACTCGTCGCAGAGGACGCGGAGGTACTCGGCGCGCTCCGGCGGTTCGACGTGGAGCGCCTCCTCCGCGCCGAGGATGTAGAGGTGCTCCCAGGAGAACCCGGCGACGTAGCAGCACCGGTCCATGAGGGTGATCACCTCGTTGTAGTGGCGGTCCTCGCTGATCTTCTCGATCCCGCGGTGGAGGTAGCCCATCTCGGGGTCGACGTCGAGGATCATCTCGCCGTCGATCTTCACGCGGAGGTTCCAGAGGCCGTGCGTCATGGGGTGCTGCGGCCCCATGTTGATCCACATCTCAGACATGGCGCGACTTCACCTCCAGCGACTCCGGCTCGTGCAGCTTGAACGAGCGCAGGAGCGGGTGGAAGACGTAGCCGTCCGGCATCAGCAGGTGCCGGAGGTCGGGATGATGGTCGAAGGTGATCCCGACGAGCTCCCACGCCTCGCGCTCGTGCCAGTTCGCGCTCGGCCAGACCGAGGCGGCCGACTCGATGTGCGGCGCGTCCGCCGGAACGTCTGCCGAGAGGAACAGGTACTGACCGGCCTCGTCCGACCAGAGGACGTAGAAGACCTCGCGATGGTCGACCCAGTCGATCCCGCCGACGGTGGCACAGTGCGCGAACCGGAGATCGTCCCGGACGGCCTCGAACAGCGCGAGCGCGGACTCGGGGCGGAACCGCACCCGGCCCGCCGTGCCCTCGAACGGTTCGACCGAAAGCAGGCCGTCGCCCAGTTTCGGGCCGAGCGCGCGGGTAATGTCGTCCGGCTGCACCCTCCCTCCTCGGTCCCGAACGACGGCGGGGGCCTACTCCTTGCGCTCCCGGATCAGTTCCTCGAGCTTCAGGATCCCGTCGAGCATCGCCTCCGGACGGGGCGGGCAGCCGGCGATGTAGACGTCGACCGGGACGAGCTTGTCGACGCCGGGAACGACCGAGTAGGCCGTGCGGAACGGGCCGCCGCCGGTCGCGCAGTTGCCCATCGCGATGACCCACTTCGGCTCCGGCATCTGCTCGTAGAGCGTGATCAGCTTGTGGGCGACCTTCCAGGTCACCGTCCCGTTGACGATCATGAGGTCGCACTGCCGGGGCGAGGAACGGGGAACGACCCCGAACCGCTCCGCGTCCCATCGGGCCCCGAACGCCGCGGCGAACTCGATCGCGCAGCAGGCGAGGCCCCAGTGGAGCGGGAAGAGGGAGTTCCGGCCCGCCCAGTTGAAGACCGGTCGGATCACCTTCGCCTGACCCTGCTCGGCGATCAGCGAGGAGAGCGCCTCCCGGGCCGCCGGGATGAACTCACGCGCCCGGAGCGTCTCGATCTCGATGAACGGGACCGCGGCCTGCGTCGCCATCGGGAGCTCGCCCTCGAGGCGGTACGGCTCGGCGCCCGCCGGCTTCGCCGCCGAGGTCTGGGCCGCCGGCGTCGTCACACGACCCACCTCTTCTCGCCGCTCAGGGCGTAGTAGATCCCCGTGATCGCGAGCGCCGTGAAGGCGACGGCGATGAACACCGGGTACCAGCCCGAGTTCACCCCGCGGAAGGTCAGGCCCCAGAGCGCGAGGATGAAGCCGAGCACGTCGACGGCGACGAAGACGATCGCGAAGGTGTAGTGCTGTGTCGGGAAGTCGATCTGGGCCTCCCCCTCGGCTTCCTCGCCGCACTCGTAGGTCGTCGCCTGGAGGTACGACTGCCGTCGCTTCGCGCCGAGGGTTCGGTTCGCAACGATCGAACCGATGCCGAACGCGGCGGCGATCAGGACGAAAACGAGGAACGTGGTCGTACCCGCTTCCACCGTCGCCACCTCCCGCTCGCCGGTTAGTGATTTTGTGACCTCCGGACGTTATTTAACCTCAGGGGGAGAGGCGGCCGGAACTTCGGTCCCCGCGCGCCGGGGAGCGCCGTTATGGGAGCGGACCGGGTCGGCGGTCCGGGATGCGCGAGACCGGCCTCCGTCGGCCCCTGACGCTCACCGGCCGGTACGTCGAGCTCGTGCCGCTCGAGCTCGCGCACGCCGCCGACGTGCTGGAGATCGCGCGGCGCCCGGAGGTGACGCGTTACCTGAGGACGGGCCCGCTCGCCACGCGCGCGGCCGTAGAAGGAATGATCCGAGAGCTCCTGGAGGCGGAAGCCGCCGGCACCGACCTCCCGTTCACCACGTTCCTTCGGTCCCCTCGACGGGCCGTCGGGATGACGCGATTCCTTCGCATCGAGCGGTCGAACGACAAGGTCGAGATCGGAGGGACCTGGCTCGACCCCGGGGTCTGGCGCACGCCGGTCAACACGGACGCGAAGCTCGCGATGCTGCGCCACGCGTTCGACGTGGAGGGGGCGCATCGAGTCCAGCTGCAGACCGATCTCCGGAACGAGCGCTCGCAGCGAGCGATCGCGCGCCTCGGAGCGCATCGCGAGGGCGTGCTCCGCGAGGACGTTCGAATGCCCGACGGCTACCGGCGCTCCTCGGTCCTCTACAGCATCCTCGTCGACGAATGGCCGGGCGTGCGGGCCCGCCTCGAGCGCGCCCTCGCGACGCCCTGGCCGGGGTCCTCCGCGGCTCAGCCGTCGTGAAACTTCGGTGGCCGCTTCTCGCAAAAGGCGCGGATCCCTTCCGGGAGCTCGGGGCCCTCGGCCGCTTC
>JASHVA010000077.1 GCA_030039715.1 Thermoplasmata archaeon
GGGTCGCAACATCGGCGTCGCGGACGCCCGGGCCGACTATGTCGCCTTCATCGATGGGGACTGCGTCGCGGACTCGCGGTGGCTCGCCGAGCTCCGTCGCGACGTCGGCCCGCGCACGGTCGTCGCCGGCCTGACCCGGACGGTCGGCAAGCCGAAGTACGGCGCCCTCGAGCGGGTGGAGCTGTTCCAGGGCGGCTTCGACGTCACCTACCCGTCCTGCAACCTCCTGTACCCGCGGGCGCTGTTCTCGGAGCTCGGCGGGTTCGACACCTCCTTCATCACCGCCGAGGACATCGATCTGAACCTGCGCGCCGTCCGCCGCGGGGCGACGATCCGCTACACGGCCGACGCCATCGTCCTCCACCACATGCGCGAGACGTTCGTCCGGTTCCTCTATCAGGCGTACTGGAACGGCTACGGGCGAAAGCAGCTCACCGAGAAGCACGGGAGCCTCTGGGTCCGGTACCGTCTCCGGCGGCTCCTCGCCGGCCAGAAGGGGGCGATCGCGTGGGCGCGGCTCGCCGCCGCGCTGGCGGGGTACGCGACGCGGATGATCACCGGCCCCCGGGCCCGAGAGCCCGCGAGCCCCGCGGCCCACCGATCGGAGTAGCGGCGGCGCGCCGCGGAGAGGGGCGTCGACTAGTTCGTCTTGAGGAGGTCGGCGACCTTCGCGACCTCTTCGACGACCTTCGTCACGTCCGCCGACTGGTCGACGACCGCGACGAGCAGCGCCTTCTTGCCGCTGCCGACGATGATCGTCTTCGAGTCGTTCCCCTCGACGACGATCCGCTCGGGGGCCGCCCGGTTGAGCTCGGTGTTGGCGGTCGCGGCGGCGCCGAGGATCGTGGCGCACATGATCGCGAACGTCTCGGTGTAGACGCCGGCGGGGACGTCCGCGTAGAGGACGAGCCCGTCGCGCGAGACGAGCGCGGTCGCGATCCCCGAGATGCGCGTCTTGAGGTCCTTGATCACGGCCCCGACGTTTCCGGTCGCCATCATCTACGACCCACCTACATCTCCTCGATACGGAAACGGCACTCGGGATGCCCGGTGCTGGCGCACATCTCCTCGGTACACTTAACGCGCCCCCCTTTAAAACGTTCGTAGAACTCGCGGAGGATCCCCCGCAGCCGGTGGCACGTCGGGATGTCGCCCGGGGCGACCTCGATCGAGCCGCGCACGACGACCTCGGAGTCGGTGAACGTCATCTCCTCGACCCATCCGCGCTCCTTCAGGATCGCCGCGGCCCGCTCGAAGAACTTCGGCCGGTCCTTGAGCGCCTCCTCGGCCATGTCGGTGCCGATCACCGAGCCTTCCTTGAAGAACAGACCGTGGCAGGCGTGCGACATCACGCCCTCGTAGAGCTCCATGATCTGGCGGAGCTCGGTCTGGTCGATTTTCACGTAGCGCATGGCCGGGGCGGGAGCGGGACCCATCGTATATAGGTTCGTCGCGCGAGCGGCGCGCTCACCCCGCACCGCCCTCCGCCGGCTCGGCGCCGGCGGGCGTACCGCCGGAGGCGAGGCCGGTTTCGAGCTCGTCGAGCGACCGGATCCGGCCGGCGATCAGCTTCGGCCAGGCGTCGTGCCGGTCGAGCAGGAGGGAAGGGAGTCCGGCGCGGGCCGCCGCCCGCTCGTCGCTCCAGAAGAGGTCCCCGACGAAGGCGACGCGCTCGGGCGGCGCATCGAGGCGGGCCGCGGCCGCGCGGAACGCCTCCCGGTCCGGCACCCCGGGAGCGTCGTCGCCGGAGCGGACGAGCCGCTCGGCGTCGAGACCGATCCGTCGGAGGAGCCAGCGGGCGGACTCGGCCGGTAGCGGGGTCGCCACGCCCCAGCGGACCCCCGCCAACCTCAGGCGTTCGAGGGCGGGCGCGACGTCCGGGAACCGCTCCACCTCCCCCGCGGGACGGAGCATCCGACGCACGACCGCCTCGACCTCGTCCTCGGGGAGCGGGTGGCCCGCGATCGCGAGGAGCGTGGTGCGCAGGTGCGCGCGGAGCGCCGCGCCGTCGGCGGGCGGCTCGCGGCCGGTGAGGCCGTGCCAGCGTCGGCGGTCCCACTCCTTCAGCCCGCGTCGGACGGCCGCGCGCACCCGCCGTTCGCCGAGGAGCGGCCCCTGCGGCCGCCACGCCCACTGCCAGGCGCCCGGGGTCTCGAACGGGACGAGGACGTCGTCGAGGTCGAAGAGGATCGCGTCGACCGCCCCGGGCCCGTACGGGAGCGACACGGTGCTGGGCTACGCCCGGCCGCTCTTCTGCAGCTCGAGCAGGTCCTCGGTGGAGACCTTCTCCCCTTTCTTCAGGCGCGCGAGAAAGTCCTCTTCCTTCGGAGGTTGGGCGTCCGCCCAGCTCGGAGGCGCGCGTCCGCCGCGGGCGGCGTAGAGCATCTTCTCGATGTCCCGGACCTCCTCGATCGACGCGATGTGCGCCCGGTGCGCCTCGTCGGCGGCGGTCTTCACCTCGATCAGCTTCGCCTGGACCTCGTCGGCCCGGCGCCGCAGTTCGTCGACCACCTCGTAGAGTCGGACCATCGCCTCGTGCTCGGCCTGCGCCTCGACCGCGAACTGTCCGACGGCGGCGTGATGCTTCTCCGCCTCGTCCCGCGCCTCGGCGAACGCCTTCATCGTTTGCTCGACCTCGGGGTCCTGGCGGAGCTCGGCGTCCTGGTCGCGGATCGCCGCCTCGAGGCGCTTCATCTCCTCGATGAGGCGCTTTTCCTGGTCACCCGTGAGGGCGGTCGTCATGTGGCGGAACTCGAGCTCCTTGAGCTCCTTGCGGAGACGCCAGACCGGGACGGCGCCCGGCCGCGGCGCGCGCGCCCGCTTCAGCTCCTGGATCCGGTCGCCGAGCTCCTGCAGCTTCCGGTTCCACTCCTCGCGGAGCCGCTTCTCTTCGCGGACCTGCTCGTTCAACTGGTCGCGGTGCCGCCGGTGCTCCTGCGCCTCGGCGCTGCGGTCGTGCAGTTCGGCGACAATCCGCTGGCGCTCGTCCGCGGTGGCGCGCGCCTCGGCATTGAGCCGGTCCCGTCGCGCCCGGTGTTCGTCCGCCCGGACGTTGGACTCGGCCCGCTTCTGCTCCAGCTCGTCGGTCGCGTCGGTCAAAGGGCCCCCGCCTCGCCGATTTCGACGCGGTCGGGAGGCGTTCGACAGAGACGGCCGATAAAAAGACTTCGGAGCGCGCGTGCCGCGGGCGTTGCGTCTCCCGCGTCAGCCTCATATGCGAGACCCCGGATGAATCGCGCCGTGGAGGAGGTCGGCCGCATCTTCGGCGACGTCGGGCTCGGCCAGTTCCAGCTCAGCCTCTCGAGCCCGGTGGAGCGCGGCGACTACCTCGCCGTCGTCGACGACCTCCACGGGAAGGTCCTCTGCCAGCTCGACGACCTGAAGCGCAAGAGCGACCTCGGGCTGGAGGCGGCGGGCCAGCTCCGGCCCGGCGACGAGGCGCCGGTCCACGAGAGCCTCCTCGGGGTCGCGCGGATCATCGGCTTTCGCGACGGCCAGGGGCTCGTCAAGATGCCCACGATCCCGTTCCGGCCCGGGGCCCACGTCTTCCGCGCCGAGGAGCCCCTGATCGCCGAGGTGCTCGGCCTGAAGCACCACGCGAACGCGGGGGCGTACGTCGGCCTATTGCGGAACCACAACCTCCGGGTGGAGCTCGACATCAACCAGCTCGTCCAGCGCCACGTCAGCGTCCTCGCGAAGACCGGCGGCGGCAAGAGCTACCTGCTCGGAGTCCTCATCGAAGAGCTGCTCCGCCACAAGGTCACCTGCGTCATCATCGACCCGCACGGCGAGTACGGCTCGCTCCGCGTCCCGGCCGAGAAGAACGGTGTCCATGCGCGCTTCGGCGTCGAGTCGCAGGGCTTCGGCCGTCAGGTCCAGGAGTACTCGCCCGACGTCTCGCTGAACCCTTCGGCGAAGCCGCTGACCTTCTCCCTGCGGCACATCGACCCGCGGGACCTTCTCGTGTTCATGGGTCTCACGAACGTCAAGACGTTCCTCGCCCCGCTCAAGTCGATCAT
>JASHVA010000078.1 GCA_030039715.1 Thermoplasmata archaeon
GCGCCAGGAGCTCGGAGACCTTGGGGTTGTACTTCATCGTGCAGGAGCCGAGCGCGTACGGCGCCGTGTCGATCCCGAAGTTCATCTGCGAGAGCCGAGTGTAGTGGCGCACGACCTCGAGCTCGGAGAGCTCGGGCCACCGGACCGGCTCCTTCCGGCGAAGCCGCTCGGGGATCCCCGGCACCGCCGGGGGAGGCGCGCCTTCGCCGGGCGGGGCGAGGTCCCAGACGTTCGGCTCCTCCCATCGTGCCTGTCGGAAGGTCATGCGCTCCTCCCCACGGCCTCAAGGGCGGCGCGGGCGGCCCGCGCGTACTTCTGGATCTCCCGGTCGGTCGTCGCGTCGGTGGCCGCGACCAGCACCCGCTCGGGTCCGTGCGAGGCGCCGGGACGTGGGTCGCCGAGGGGCACGCCGCCCAGGATCTTCTTGCGTCGCAGCCGGTCGAGGAACTCCGCGGACGTGCCCCGCTTCAGCTCGACGGCGAACTCGCCCAGGTACGGTGCGTCGAACCGGGGCGCTTGGAGCCCCTCGACCCCTCCGAGCGCGCTCGCGAGGGTTCGCGCCTTCTCGGCGATCGATGCCTGCAATTGGGCCAGGCCACGCGGGCCGACCAGCGTGGCGTAGACCACGAAGGCGAGCGCGATGAGCGACTGGTTGGTGCAGATGTTCGACGTCGCCCGGGACCGCCGGATGTGCTGTTCCCGGGTCTGTAGCGTCAGGGCGAACGCGGGGCGCCCGTCGACGTCGTGCGTCGCGCCGACGATCCGCCCCGGCGCCGAACGGACGTGCTCCGCGCGGCAGGCGAAGAGGCCGAGGAGCGGACCGCCGAACGAGGGGGCGACCCCGAACCCCTGGCCCTCGCCGACCACCACGTCCGCGCCGTAGCGCCCCGGTGGCTCGAGCACGGAGAGCGACAACGGGTCGGCCGAGACGACGAGCGGGATGTCTCCCAGGATGGACTTGAGGTCGGCCACCCCTTCGTCGACGTGTCCGAAGCCGTTCGGCACGTCGGCGAGGAGGCCGAAGACATCGCCGGCGGTGACCTCGCGGCGGACGAAGTCCAAGTCGAGCCGACCGGTCCGGTCGTCGAACGGGATCTCCGCAACGGAGAGACCGGGTCCGCTCGCGTAGTTCTCGAGGATGCTCCGCTCCTCCCACGGCAAGCTCGCGGGAACGAGGAACCGCCGTCCCTCGTGGAGGCGCCGGCAGAAGAGGAGCGCCTCCCCCGCCGCGGTCGCCCCGTCGTAGAGCGATGCGTTGGCGACGTCGAGACCCGTGAGTTCGACCCGGAGACTCTGGAACTCGAAGAGGACACGGAGCATCCCCTGGCTCGCTTCCGGCTGGTACGGCGTGTACGAGGTGTAGAACTCGCTCCGCGACACGATCGCGTCGACCGCGGCGGGCGAATAGCGACTGGTGATCCGGCCCCCGAGGAAACTCGCGAACTTCGGAAGAGGCTTGTTGCGGTCGAGGATCTTATCGACCTCGCGCACCACCTCGGGTTCCTCGTGACCCGGACCCACGCCGAGGCGCCCGATCCGCGCCTTCTTCGGCACGTCGGTGAACAGCTGGTCGACCGAGGAGATGCCGAGGGCGGCGAGGAGCGCCTCTTCCTCCCCCGGTTCGTTCGGGATCCAGCGAGGCACGAGACTCCCCGAAGCGCGAGGGAGCGGTGCCCGGGATTTATCGGTTCGGTAGCGTCGGGGTGCCTCGGAGCAAACCTATTCGAGGGGACCGACTCCCCGAGCGGGAACCTCACGATGCCCGCTCCCCGTCCGCCGAAGCGCCGACGCGCCTCGACGCCCTCGCGTCCGCCCCCGTCCGTGGCGATCCTGGACACCGCGTTCCACCGGGCCTCCCTCGCCACTCCCCACGGCGACACCAAGGCCGAGCGCGACCGGCTCCGGGCGCGGCTGAAGGTCGTGCGGAGCTGCGCTACCGTGGTCCGCCATCTGCGGCTCGCCGCCCGGCGCTTCGCCCCACCCGGGCTCACGGAATTCGAGCGGGCCCTCGTGGCCGGCGCGTTCGGCGACGAGACGCTCGATCGGAGCCTGCGGCGGCTGCGGCGGGCGGAGGAACGCATCCGCGACCTCTCGCGCGACGCCGAGCAGAGCACCCGCCGCGCCTCGAGTTCGGAGGAGCTCGGCGACGTCGTGCGCGCCTGTTACGGCCGCCTGTCGAGCTTCGTGCGCGAGGTCGACCCCGATATCGAACGGCTGCGTTCGATCTCGGAGTTCCTGCGGCACCGGCCCCACCTCGTGCCCGGCGCCCCGACGCTCGTGGTCGCCGGGTTCCCGAACGTGGGCAAGTCCTCGCTCGTCGGGCGCCTGTCGAGCGCCCGCCCGAAGGTCGCGGATTACCCGTTCACCACGCTCTCGATCGCCGTCGGCCACGCCGATCTCGGCTTCGACCGGCTCCAGGTCGTGGACACCCCCGGGGTGCTCGGTCGGGCGCACCGCGCCAATCTCGCCGAGGAGGAGGCGACCACCGCCGTGGGCCAGGCGGCGACGGTCGTGCTGTTCGTGATCGACCCGACCGGAACGTCGGGGTACACGCTCGAGGAGCAGGAGGCGCTGCTCGCGCGGTGGCGGGAGGAGTACCCGTCGCTTCCGATCGTCGATGTGGAGACGAAGAGCGACCTCGCGCGCCGCCCCACGCCGCGGCTCCGGGTCTCCGCCTCGACCGGCGAAGGACTCGACGAGCTGTGGTCGGAGCTGCGCCGCCGCCTCCGTCCGACCGGCGAGCTCCCGCCGATGCAGGAAGCCACGGTCGAGGAGGAGGGGGCCGGGGAGCTCTCCGACGAGGGCGCCGACGCGGCGGCCGCCGAGCCGCCCCGCCGGCGTTCGAGGCGGCGCGACTAGCCCGTCCCGATCGAGAACGGCTTCCCGTTCTCGGGAAGGCGCACGTCGAGCGACGACGGCAACGCGTCGCGGAGTGCCTCCCGGTGGTCGCCGTGCATCAGGACGACCGTTTGGGCGCGGGTCTGGTCGATGAATCGAACGAGGTCGGAGTGGCCCGCGTGAGCCGAGAAGTCGAACTTTTCGATCTCGCAGACCGGGCGGATCGTCGTCTCGTCGATGGTGAGCGTGCCTTCGTCCAGCAGCTTCCGTCCGTTCGAGCCGTCCACTTGGAAGCCGGTCAGGAAGATCGAGCTGTTCGCGTCCCGGTACAGCTCGCCGATGTAGTAGAGGACCGGTCCGCCGTCCAGCATCCCGCCGGTCGTGACGATCACGTCCGCCTCCCGGAGCGCGCGCTTCCGGTCCCCCGGAGACTCCACGATCGTGACGCCCTCGAGGGCCCGGCGGAACCGGCGCGCATCGGCGAGGTACTCCGGGGCGCTGAGGTAGATCGAGTTGACCTTCCGGGCCATGCCATCCAAGTACGTCTCGAACCCGGCGGAAGCGAGGGACATCAGGACCTCCTGCGCCCGCCCGACCGCAAAGGCCGGGACGATCACCTTGCCGCCGCGCTCGACCGTCTCCGCGACCTTGTCGCGGAACCGACGCTCGGTCTCCCGGCGGTCGGGGTGCTCGCGACCCGCGTAGGTGGACTCGATGACCAGCACGTCGCACTCTAGCGGTTCGGCGCCGCCCACGAGATGGGTGGGCAGCGTCTGAAGGTCGCCCGTGAACAGCACGTCCTTCGAGCCCCGGTAGAGCATCATCGAGGCCCCCGGGATGTGGCCGGCCGAGGCCAGTTGGACCTCGATCCCCTTGTGCCGGAACGTGCCGTGGCGGTCGACCGCGGTGAAGCGGGCCGCGACCGAATGGATGTCCTGAGGAGTGTACGGCGCGAGGTACCCCTCGAGTCGGGCGATCTTCAACGCGTCCTTGGTGAGGAGGTCGGCGACTGCGATCGTTACGGGAGTTGCTACGAGGCGGGCCTTCGGCAGGCGACTGAGGACGGGCGTCATCCCCGAGTGGTCGAGGTGGGCGTGCGAAAGGAAGGCGACGTCGATGTTCGTCGGCGCCGGTCGAGGGTACGACGGCGGGTCGGTCGGAGTCATCCCGTAGTCGAAGAGCAGCGTCCGGCCCTGGTCACGGACGACGAGTCCGAGCGAACCGATCTCGGAAGCGCCGCCGA
This sequence comes from Thermoplasmata archaeon, assembly GCA_030039715.1. Classification (GTDB taxonomy): domain Archaea; phylum Thermoplasmatota; class Thermoplasmata; order Lutacidiplasmatales; family UBA184; genus Lutacidiplasma. Next base: position 4,082 of record JASHVA010000078.1, read on the forward strand.
GGAACTGGAGGTCCATCGCCGGGCCGAACGGTGCCGCCAGATAACATCACGCGGTCGCGAGGGGGGCCCGGTCGCCGGGAAGTCGTCTTTAACGCGCCCACCGTCCGCCGGACGTGGCCGACGCGAACCCCGCCGAACTCGAGGTCCTCTACCGGATCAGCGTCGGCGTGCATCGCGTTGTGCGCGACGCCCGCAGTTCGCCGCATCGTGCGGACGTCGTCGCCATGGGCGCGGACGGGACGCCGACCGAGGAGCTGGACCGTCTCGCGGAGGGAGAGATCCTACGCCTGCTGGACGCGGAAGGGGTCGACTGGGACCTCCTTTCCGAGGAGATCGGGCACGTCGCGCGCGGCGGCGATCGAACGCTCGTCGTCGACCCGATCGACGGGAGCCACAACGCGCTGCGGAATCTGCCGTTCTTCACCGTCTCCCTCGCCCTCGGACGCAAGGACCTCGCGGGGATCGACCTCGGGCTCATCCGGGACCTGCACCACGGGACGACGTGGTGGGCCACCCGGGGCGGCGGGGCGTTCTGCGACGGGCGGCCGATCCGGACCCGGAGCTGGAACTCGAAGACCGAGACGGTGTTCGTCAACCTCGGTCGCAACGCAAGCGAGCGAGCCGTGAAGGTCGCCGGCCGGGCGCGGCGGGTCCGATCCCTCGGTTCCGCCTCCCAGGAGATCCTCATGGTCGCGCAGGGCAGCGCCGACGGTTTCCTCTTCGAGAACGAGCCCGAGGGGCGGAACCTCCGTTCCACCGACATCGCGGCGGCCTATCGCATCCTTCGCGAGGCGGGGGGATCGATGTCGGATGCCCGAGGGGCGTCGCTCGACGGCTTTCCCCTCGGGCTCGACCGTCGGACGAGCGTGTTCGCCTGGGGCGACCCCGCGTTCCGGACCCAGTGGGAGACGTGGGGATGAAGATCGGACTCACGGCACATCCCGGCAAGCCGAAGGCGCTCGACCTCGCCTCCGAGATGGTGCGGATCGTGGGGGACCGGGCCGAGATCGTCCTGAGCGACGAGGCGGCCCGGGCCGACCCCGGCCGGCCCCATCGGCCGCTCGAGGAGATCGGGTGCGACGTCCTCGTCGCGATCGGCGGGGACGGAACGTTCCTGCACGCGCTTCGCCGCTCCCGCGCGCCGCTCCTCCCGATCAACGCCGGGACGGTCGGAGTGCTCGCCGAGGTCGAGACCCGGCACCCGAAGGAGTTCGAGTGGGCGCTCGAGCGGCTGCTCAAGGGCTTCTACTTCCTCGAAGAGCGGATGAAGCTCGCGGCGGAGGTCGGGAACCGGCCCCTGCCCGACGCGACCAACGAGTTCGTCGTCCACTCGGCGGCGGTCGCGAAGATGGGGCTCTTCGAGCTCGCTTTCGACGGCCATGTGGCCGGCCGCCTCCGCGCCGACGGGCTGATCGTCGCGAGCCCGACCGGCTCCACCGGCTACTCGCTCAGCTCCCGGGGCCCGATCGTCGACAGCTCGATCGACGCGATCCTGCTCACTGCGATCGCGCCGTTCCGGACGGACCCGCGGGCGCTCGTTCTCGAGCCGATGCGGACCGTACGGCTGCGGCCGGTGGACGAGGCGCCCGGCGCGGTCGTGGTCGCCGACGGAGAGTCGGAGTACCCGATCTCCCCGACCCGCCCGGTCACGATCTACCGATCGCCGCGACGGGCGGTGCTCGTCCGGTTCGGGTCGCGGTTCTTCCAGCGGCTGCGGGGCAAGCGGATCCTGCCCTGGTCGGAAGAGTTCGCCGAGGAGGGACCGTCGATTGCCGATCTTCCGCCCCCATCGTAAGCGACCCGAAGGCGGCGCCCGCCTCGGCGACACGCCGACCGCCATCACCCGGCGCGCGCTCGAGAGCGCTCTGGCGAGCGCGCGGTCGGCCTTTCCGAACGAGTTCGGGGGCGTGCTCCGCGCCGACCCGCCCGGAGTGATCAGCGAGCTGCTGCTCCTCCCGGGGACCACCGCGGGACGACGCCACGCGAACTTCCAGCTGTGGATGCTGCACGCGGACCTCTCGGTCGCCGGCACCGTGCACTCCCACCCCTCGGGAGCCCTCCATCCGTCCGACGCCGACGTCCGGCTGTTCCGCAGTTGGGGCCGGCGCCACCTGATCCTCGGCTCGCCGTACGGGCCGGGGGCATGGCGCGCCTACGACGGGAACGGCCGGGAGACGCACCTCGCGGTGATCGAGAACGCGGGCCCTGCGCGCGCCAATGCTCCGGCGCAGTACCGCCGCCCGTCCGCCCTTCCCAGCGCAACTCGAGCGGGGGAGGAGTCGTTCCCCGACGACGAGGCGTAGCGCGCCTATTCCCTGACGGGGATCGTGGGGAGGGGCAAACGGTCCGGATACCGATTCGGGTCGGCGATCTCCCGGCCCGTGCCCTTCGCCGGGCTGTAGAGACCGTGCATCCGCGCGAGTCCATCGAGGAACTCGATGAAGCCTCGGAACACGGAACGGTAGATCTGCGTGTGGTTGCCCTCCCAGTCGAAGAAGTCGTTGAGCAGGCTTCGCGACTGGCGCAGACCGTGGGTCAGCGCCCGCATCAGGAGCTCCTCTTGCAGCGGGGAGAGCCGGTCCCGTCGGAACCAGTCGCGGGACTTCAGATGGCCCAGCGGGACGAAGAACATCGGCACGAGGATCGCCTTGAAGTCCCAGAGGTCGTCGATGAGGTCGATCGTCGCCCGGACGTCGTCCTCGGTTTCCTGGGGGAGGCCGACGATGAACGTGCACGCCGGAAAGACGTGGTTGTCGTTCATCAGGCCGGCGGCTTGGATGACCAGCTCGGGCCACTGCGAGGCCTTGAACGGGGCGACCTTGCCCGGCATCGCGGCCGTGATCATCCGGGGCGAACCGGTCTCGACCCCGACCTCGACGCCCCACCACTTCTGCTTGTCGTCGAGGAGCACTTCGCCGCACTTCTGGAGGAGCTTCGGCTTGGTCATCAACGAGGCGACCGCGACGTGGCTCCAGCCGACCTGCTCGTAGTACTGCTTCGCGAGCTTGAGGAGCGGGATCAGCTTCTCCTCGTGCGGCATCACGTTCGGGCTGCCGTAGAAGAAGACGTCGTCGGAGTGCAAGAGGCCCTTGCGCACGCCGATCTTCGCGTTGACCTTGAGCTCCTCCTCGATCTTGTCGAGCGGATACCAGCGCGTCGGACGGGTCGTCACCGAGCAAAACGAGCAGCCGCGGCAGCAGCCGCGCCCGATCTCGATGAGGCCGTTCACGCTCGGGAACTTGATCGAGGAGATCTGATCGACGCGCGGTGAGTCCCGAGGGCTCATCACCACGTGCGGCGGCATGAACTCGTCCCGCAGCGCCTTGCCGACGATCTCGCGGACGAAGAGGTCCGCCTCGCCCTCGACGACGGTGTCGATGCCCCCGATCGAGTCCAGGAACTCCTGGATGAACGGCAGTTTCATCCGAGTGGCGGGCGAGAGCTGCCAGGCGCACGGACCGCCCGCGATGATCTTGAGACCCTGCTTCCGTGCCTCGACGACCGCGGGCTGCCGGAGCATTCGCTTGAAGTTCACGGAGTTGAGCGGCTCCTTCTTCATCACGCCGCCGAACGTCGAGCTCGGCGGGTTGAGGCCGAAGTAGTCGTGACCCGACACGAGCAGCACCTTCGCCTCGCCCGGCATGTACTTCGAGAGGTAGCTGGGGTGGACGATGCGCGCGTCGTACCCCGCGTCGATGAGCGACGCCTCGATCTTCCGCATCCCGTACGGCGCCTGCCGCGGGAAGCCGTTCTCGTCGCACTTCATCGTCGGGAAGAACAGCTTCTGGTAGGCGGCTTCCGGCAGGATGTAGGCCGGCGTGGTCGTACCGAACCCCAGGAACTCCTTCCCGTGGTGGTTGCTCATCATCGTCCAGTCGCAGGTGATCACTACTTCCGGCATGGAATACCCCCGAACCGTGCGGCGAGGAGAGCTACCTCGAGCACGAGCCCCCCCCTTTTAGCGGTTGCGATTCGGCCGAGCATCGTCTCCATCGGAGAAAGTGGCGCCGAGGTTACTCGAAGTCCCCCTCGTCGTCGTCGCGCGGAAGGACTCCGTCGAGCGACTCGCC
>JASHVA010000079.1 GCA_030039715.1 Thermoplasmata archaeon
CGCGCTCGAGCGCGCGTGACGGGAATCGGCGGGGTCTTTCTGAAGTCGCGAGCGCCGCGGAGACTGGCCGGTTGGTATCGCAAGAACCTCGGCCTCGGGATCTCGGCCCGAGGGCAGGTCGCCACCTGGGATTGGAAGTCGGTCCGGGGTCCGCGACGCACGGGGAGCACGGTATGGGCGGCGCTCGGTGCCGAGGATCGAGAGTGGGGCCACGCGAGCGCGCAGGTGAATTATCGCGTGAACGACCTGGACGGCCTCCTCAACCGGCTGCGTCGGGCCGGTGCGAGGGTCGACGACCGAACGGAAGAGTCCTCCTACGGACGATTCGGCTGGGCGTACGACCCGGAGGGGAATCGATTCGAACTGTGGGAACCCCCTCGCCGGTACCGATCTCCCGAGAAGCATCGGGCGATGGAATAGATCCCGGCGAGTCCCCAAACCGGCCGGATTCCCGCTCGTGGACCGTCCCCTCGGTACCGTAGGAGGGGGGGCTGCCGGGGCCAGGATTCGAACCTGGGAACTCCTGCGAGAGCAGATCTTGAGTCTGCCGCCTTTGGCCGCTCGGCCACCCCGGCGCGCGCCCGACGAGGAGGCGCCGGGGTTAATTTTCTTGCGGCTCGTCGTCGTCCGCCCGGTCCGTCGGCTCCTCTTCCGAGGGCGCGTCGGCGAGCACCACGTCCTCCATCGCCTCGGCCGAGCGACCGACCTCGGGGCCTCGCCCCGGAAGGAGCGAGGGTTCGCGAACCGGAAGTCGGCGGCGACGACCGCAGCGAAGGCAGGTGCGCACGCGACGACCCGCGCGGAGCCGGGTCCGCACGGTCCGCCCTTCGACCCAGAATGTCGAGCAACTGCGGCAGTAGAGCTCCCGGTACTCGGGAAGGAACCGAACGTTGTACCGCGTCCCGATCTTCCGCGCGAGCACCACGTACCGGTCCGCGAGTTCGTCGTGCCCGCCGGCGGCCTCCCGCTCGGCGAGCGCGAAGAGCGCGAGCACCCGCTCCCGGGCGATGCGGACCATCGCCGCGGTCCGCCGGCCCCGGCGGCCGCCCCGCTTCACGACGTTTGCGGTTGCTGGCATACGGGGCAGTAGACGGCCGAGCGCGAGATGATCGTGCGGCATCGGATGCAGAACTTCCCGGTGGGGGGCGGGGCGATCGGCCCGGTCGCTCCCACCGGAGTTCCCGCGGGGACGGCGTAGCTCGCCGGACTGGCGACCCGCGGCGCCAGCGCGGGGGGAGGGGGGAGCGCGCCCGGCGGGCGCCCCGGAGCCGTCGGGGGCGGAGGTGGAGGAGGGTTCGAATCGACCTGGGGGAGCGTGTAGCCGCACTTCGCGCAAAACAGCGCGCCGTCCGGCGCGAGCTCGCCGCAGTGGAGGCAGACCGTCACGTGGAGGGCAAGATTAATGCCGTATATCACCGTCCACTCGCTCGTTGAGACAGCGGTCGGTCGCACTCGTGACACGGGACCCGGCGCTCTATGGGGAGCTCGCGGGATTTCTGCGGGAGCGACGATTGTCGTGCGTGAGCCTGCTGCCGGGGCAACGGATTCCCGAACGCGTCGCCGTGGTACTGACCTCGACGGAAGAGGCCCGCGAGATCTCGCATCCGCACGTCCTCGTCGTCGCCGAGGACGGGGATCGCCGGGCCCTCGGCGCCGCGGTCGAGCTCGCCCTCGAAGCGGGGCGGTCGGACGGGGATCTCGTCGTCGGCATCGACCCCGGCCCTCGGCCGGGTTACGCGGTTTTCGCCGGTGAGCACTGCATCGGGGAAGGGATCCTCGAGTCGCCCGAAGCCGCGGGTGCTTTCTCGGGGCAGCTGCGGCACCGGTTCTCTTCACGACACGTGATCTTCCGCGTGGGGGCCGGCGATCCCCCCCGCCGGAACCGGATCGTCAACTCGTTACTGGCCCATCACCGGTCCGTCGAGCTCGTCGACGAGCAGGGAACGACGCCCCGCGGGCACCGCCGTCCGCGCGATGCGCTCGCCGCCCGGTCCATCGCTCGCGGGGTCGGGCGGTCGGTGCGCGACCACCTCCCGACGAACCCGACGCCCGGGGAGATCGCCAACGTCCAGCGCCTCAGCCGGGAGGGAAGCGGGGGACTGATCACCATCTCGCGCTCGTCGGCCCACCGTGTCCTGCGCGGCGAGATCTCGATGGCGGAAGCCGTCGCCGACACGCTGGGACCGCGCGCGGACCCCGGCCGTGCGAAGAAGGCGTGAGCCGGCTCCCCGGCGCCGGGAACCTCTTTAATCCGAGCCCGTGGTCGGGCGACCCGTGCCGCTCGACCCCGAGCTCGAGAAGCGGATCCGGCGGCTCGCCGTCGAGAATTCGATCGCCCACGGCGGAGCTCCACGGCCGGGTCCCATCGTCGCGCGCCTCCTCGCGACCGACCCGTCGCTCCGCTCGCGGGCCGACGAGGTCCGGGCGGGCGCGGAAGCGGTCGTCGCCGCGGTGAGCTCGCTCGGCCCCGAAGCGCTCGCCCGGGAGCTCGCGGCGCTGGGGGGACCCGAGCCCGAGCGGTCGCGCGAGAAGGCGTCCGAGGGCGGTGAATTCCCGGACCTGCCGGGGGCGGTGCCCGGCAAGGTCGTCCTCCGCATGGCGCCGTTCCCGAGCGGAGTGCTGCACGTCGGCCACGCCCGGATGCTCTACGTGCACCAGCATTACCGGGAGCGGTACGCCGCACGGCTCCTGCTCGTGTTCGACGACACCGTCGGTTCGGAGGAGAAGCGGGTCGAGACCGAGTTCTTCGATATGATCCTGGAGGATTGCCGGCTCGCGGGGGTCGTCCCGGACGAGGTCGTCTACAAGTCCGACCGGATCCCGCGCTTCTACCCGTGGGCCGAGCGGATCGTCCGGCACGGCTCGGCCTACGTCTGCCGCTGTTCGGCCGAGCTTCTCCGCAGCAACCGGGCCCACGGGGTCGCGTGCCCCGAGCGCGGTCAGACTCCCGACGAGGCGAACGCCGAATGGAAGCGCATGCTCGACGGCGCGTACGGTCCGGGCGAGGCGGTCCTCCGGCTGAAGACCGACATGCAGGATCCGGATCCGGCGTTCCGGGACCGCGTCCTTTGCCGGATCAGCGACCTCGACCACCCTCGCGTCGGGCACCGGTACCGCGTCTGGCCGATGCTCGAGTTCTCGTGGGCCGTCGACGACGTGGAGCTCGGCATGACCCACGTCCTGCGAGGGAAGGACCTCGTCATCGAGGATCGGATGCAGCGGTACATCTGGGACCTCCTCGGCATTTCCGGACCCCCGTTCGTCCACTGGGGGATCCTCCGCGTGCGCGAGGCGAAGGTCTCGAAGAGCAAGTCGTATCGGGAGGTCAAGAGCGGGCTCTACGACGGCTGGGCCGATCCCCGGACCTGGTCGCTGCGTTCGCTCGACCGGCGCGGCATTTCGATGGACGCGCTCCGCGCCTTCACGCTCTCGTTCGGGATGTCCCTCTCGGACATCGAGGTACCCGCGGAGACGCTCTATGCCGAGAACCGAAAGCGGATCGATGCGACGACGCCGCGCCGAGCGTTCGTGCCCGACCCGGTTCGAGTCGAGGTGGAGGGGTATCCGGTCGAGCTCGCCTCCGTCGAGCTTCCGAACCACCCCGATCGACCCGAGCTCGGCCGCCGTCGCGTCGCCGCCGGCCCGGTCTTCTACCTGCCGTACCGGGACGTGGCGAGCCGACCGGGCGCCGAGGTTCGCCTGAAGGACCTCATCAACGTGCGGCTCCCGGACCCCGTGCCCCCGGCCGCCGAAGGGCTCCGGGCGAGGTTCACGAGCCGGGAGAACCAGCGCCTGCCGCGCCTCCAATGGGTCGGCGCCGCGGACGCGGTGCCGGTCGACGTACTGGACGTGGAGGGGAACCACTCCACCGGGCTCGCCGAGGCGGCGGTCGCCGCGAGCACGCCCCGCGAGATCTACCAGTTCGAGCGTGTCGGGTTCGTCCGGGTCGATGACGGGGTCCCGGTCGGCGCCCGGCCGGTCCGGGTCGTCTACGGCCATCCGTGAATTGCGTCCCAAACTTTAGTAGCCGGGCCCGACCATCCGGTTCCGGGCCGGATGCGCTTCCTTCATACTTCGATCACCGTGCGCAACATGGACGAGAGCCTCCGGTTCTACACCGAGGTGCTCGGGCTCCAGTTCGAGCGTCGCCGGACGATCCCCGAGAACCATGCGGAAATCGCGTTCGTCCGGGACCCCGCCTCGGACGCCCGGGTCGAGCTGACGCACTGGGACGGGAAGGACGCCTTCGAGGCCGGCGAGCAGCTCGACCACCTGGCCTTCGAGGTCGCCGAGCTCGACCGATTCCTTCTCAAGGTGCGCGAGAAGGGAGTCCGCGTCGCGAAGGAGCCGTACCGGCTCTCGGGGGGCTCCGGCCGTATCGCGTTCATCCTCGACCCGAACGACGTCTGGATCGAGCTCATCGAGCGCACGCCGGTCGCGGGGTAGCTCGTCGGCCGTGGCGGAGGCGCTCCCCGACCCCACCGGTGAGATTCACCGCCGATCGCTGGTCGCCGTCTTCGGCGCGACGTTCTTCGTGCGGTTCGCCTTCGGGATCACGCTCGCGGTCTTCGCGAGCTACATCCTCGGCCGACTCTCCGGGCTGAGCTCGTCGGATGAGGGGACGGTCGGGCTGGTCGCCGCGATGGCCCCGATCGGCGAGTTCTCGACCGTGCTCGCCTCCGGAGTCGTCACCGACCGCGTCGGCCGGTTCCCCGTGCTCTTTGCGGGCATGGCCTCCGCGGCCCTCCTCGTCGGGCTGGTCGCGCTGACCCGGTCGGTCTATGCGCTCGGCGCGCTCAACTTTCTCTTCGGGATCGCGAGCGGGGCGATCCTCGCTTCGAGCCTAGCGGTCGTGGCCGACCGCTCGACGCGCGACGAGCGGGGCCTCGAAATGGGTCGATTCGACGCGATGAACCTCGCCGGCTGGCTGGGGGGATTCGCCTTCGGCATCGCCGTCCTCGGGTTCGTCCAGGACGGCCACCTTCCGATCGGTTTCCTGCCCTGGGTCTTCGTCCTCGGCACCGCCACGCTCCTCGCCGGTCTCGGGTTCACGTGGTACCTCGTGCGGGCGATCCCGCGCCCGACCCCGGTCCGGGGGGCGGGGATCGGCGAGATCCTTCGCGGTGCCTTCCGCGGAAGCGTCCTCCTCGTGACGCTACCCTGGCTCGTCGTCTACATGCTGATCGGCTACATCCTCGTCTTCGTCGGCACCGCGTCGGCGTCCGTGGGTTTTCCGGACATTTACATCGCGGCCGGGATCGGAGCGGGGGGAGCGGCGCTCGTGCTCACGCAGCCGCAGTTCGGCCGCCTCGCCGACCGATACGGCCGGACCCGCCTCATGAACCTCGGGGTGGCCGGCTTCTGCGGGGTGATGCTGTTCGCCTCGCTGGCGATCGCCTACGGCCCGCTTCTCGAGCTCCTCGTTCCCCTCGGGCTCTGCGTGCTGCCCGCGCTCGGTTACGGGCCGGCCGCCCTCGCGGCCCTGACCGACCTCTCCCGCGCGCTCAGCCGGGGAACGACGATGGCGATCTACTCGTTCACGATCTCGCTCGGCATGTGGCTCGGGTTGCTCGTCGGGACGCAGCTGGTCGCCCGGCTCGGGAACGACGGCTACTACCTCTTCTTCGGCCTGATCGCCGGCGCCCTCGTCGTCCTCACGGTCCTCCGCGAGGCGAGCGCCGAGACGACGGCGGCGCTCGCGACTACGACTCCGGCTCGATGAGGATGTGCCGGAGGACCGGATACGCCTGGCGCAGCGCCGCCGTGACCTGATCGATCGCGGCCTCGAGCTGGTCGGTCGTCATCCCGTCCTGGAAGTTGATCTTGAGCGCGAGGAGCGCGTCCTCGGGTCCGAGGAGCATCGACTGGAAGCTGCGGACCTTCGCGACGGAGGCGTTCCGCTCGATGATCGCGAGCATCGCGCGGGCGTCGCCGGGGTCGAGCGCCCGACCGATGAGATACTCCCGGCTCTCGCGGGTCAGGACGAACCCCATCGCGACGAGGAGGACTCCCTCGATCGACGCGCTCACTCCGTCCACGAACGCCAAGCCCGTGTGAAAGACGACGAGCAGGCCGCCGAAGGCGACGACGCTCGCGACGATCGACACGAGGTCCTGGTAGAAGATCGACTTGAGCCCCTGGTTCGCCGACTCGAGGAGGTTCAGCAGCGTGAGCCGGGAGATGCGGAGCTCGCGGAGGGTCACCCAGATGCTCGCGATGCTGACGACGATCGTCGCCCCGACCACGAGCAGCGCCTCGGCGATGTGGCGCAGCCTTTCGGGAGCGACGATCTGGTCGATCCCTTCGGTGAGCGCGAGCACTCCGGCGACCGTGAACGTGACCACGATCGAGACGAAGGCCCAGAAGAACCGCTCCTTCCCCCGGCCGAACGGGTACTCGTGGGACGCCGGTCGGCGGGAGAGGTGGAGCCCCCAGAGGAGGAGGCCGCTCCCCACGAGGTCGGTGAGCGTGAAGATCGCCTGGGCGAGGACGGCCCGACTGCCCGACGCGATCGCGACGACGAGGTTCACGGCGAACAGCGTCGCGTTGAGCAGGAGCGTCGCGACGATGATGACCTGCGGACGCATCGAGGTCCCGAGGACTCCACCGGGCGACCTCCGCACCGGGCCTCGGGGGTTAAGCGTTCCGAACCGCCCTCGGACGCGTGAGCGCGGGGCGCCCGGGACCAAGGGTTAAATCGCGCCGACCCGTCCGCCGCCGGGGTCCATGAGCGAGCCGGCCGCGCACGCGAACCCGGGGTCGATCGCTCCCCCGGTGGGCCGAGTCACCCCGCCCGCCCGGCGGCCTCGTCCGACGCTCTCCCAGATGGGGCTCTCGCCGGGGAAGCGGGCCCGGCTGAAGCGGCTCCTCTACCAGCACGGACCCGGCGGCGGCACCCTCCTCGCGCTCCCGATCGACCAGGGGCTCGAGCACGGACCGATCGACTTCTTCGCGAACCCCGACTCGCTCGACCCGAACTATCAGTTCGAGCTGGCCCGCGACGGGAACTTCAGCGCGATCGCGCTGCACATCGGACTCGCGGAGAAGTACTTCCACGAGTACGCCGGCGACGTCCCTCTCGTCCTGAAGCTGAACGGGAAGACCCAGATCCCGTCCGATGCCCAGGCCTTCAGCTCGCTCACGGGGAGCGTGGAGGATGCGGTGCGGCTCGGGGCGGACGCGGTGGGCTACACGGTCTACGTCGGGTCGCCCGCCCAGGACCGGGACTTCGAGCAGTTCCGTAGGATCCGGGCCGACGCGGACCGGCTCGGGATGCCCGTGATCGTCTGGGCGTACCCGCGTGGAGAGGCCGTCGCGAAGAAAGGCGGAAAGGAAAGCCTCTACGCGATCGACTACGCCGCCCGGGTCGCGCTCGAGCTCGGGGCGGACATCGTGAAGGTCAACTTCCCGGTCCCGAGCGAGAAGGACGCGGACAGCCCGCCGCCGTACAACACGCTCAAGCTCACGCCCGCCCAGGCGTTCCGCAAGGTCGTCGAGAGCGCGGGACGGGCACTCGTCCTCGTGTCCGGCGGAGAGAAGATCGGGGACGCGGAGCTCTTGTCCAAGGTGCGGGCGTCGATGGACGACGGGGCGACCGGGATCATCTTCGGGCGGAACATGTGGCAGCGTCCGAGGGAAGAGGCGCTCCGGATGACCCGGGAGCTCCATGCGATTTTCCGGGAGTACGCGCAGCCGCCCGCGTGACGGAGCGATCCGGCTCTTCCTCACCCTCGCGGGCGAGGACCACCCGAAGGCCTGTACGGGGCGGCGTCTCGTCTCTCGCGGCGTCGCGAAGGCGGTCGACCGCGCCGACCGCCTGGTCCCGGCGCCGATCGTCCTCGACCCGTTCGCCCCGGAGCCGCTCGTTCCGGCGGACGCGGCGACCGCGGTCCGGGGTGGCCTCCTCGTGGTCGATTGCTCCTGGAATCGACTGAGCGAGCGCGGCCGGTTTCCCGGAGCCGAGGGGGGCTCGCGGGGGATCCGCCGTCGTCTCCCGCTGCTCATCGCGACCAACCCTCAGCATTACGGCCGTCCCGCGCAGTTGAACACCGTCGAGGCGTTCGCGGCCGCCCTCGCCGTGCTCGGGCGCTCCGCGGACGCCGAACGGCTGCTCGCCGGCTTCCGAGGGAGCGAGGAGTTCCTGCGGGTCAACCGGGAGCGACTGCGGGAGTACGCCGCCGCACCCACCCCGGCGGCCCTACTAGCCGCCGAGCGGACGCTCTTCGGGGGCGAGGCGCCGCCCTGAAGCTCAGTCGACGGACGGATACGAGTGACCCTCGGTCGGCAGGTGCTCGACCACCACGTCCGCCACCGACCGAACGGGCCGGTCGAGTGGAAACCGGCCCAGGAGAACGCCGCCGTATCGCTCGTACACCCGGGTCGTGTGGAGCGTGAGGCATCGCCCTCCGTAGAGCGGACGGCCCATGATCTCGGGGTCGTGCCCCCGGAGGAAGATGGAGGCCCCGGCCGCCCGCAGGAAGTCCACGAGCTCGGGCTCCGTCCACGGCGGACCGACCCCGCGCCGGGACCGGGCCGCGTCGCACTCGACCCAGACGATGTCGATGAGCGTCTCCTCGTCCGGTTCCTCCAGGAGCCGGCGCCAGGCGGTGGGTCGGTTCCGGCGGGGAAAGCCGGCGTGCGCGAGGTAGGCGCCGTTCGAGGACACCGCGGCGAGCGGGCCTCGCTCGAGAAGCGCCGTGAGGCGCGTCAGCCGCTCGGCTTCCGGACCCCAAAGCTCGTCCACCTCCTCCGGCAGCGAGCGCGGGAGCACGGGGATCCGGGAGACGGTCTCGTGGTTTCCCTGAAGGAGGACGACCCGGTCGGGAAACTGCGCCACGAGGTCGAGGAGGAGGAGCGCGTTCACCACCGAGCCGGGCCCACAGTCGTTCGGCGCCCGATCGACATAGTCGCCGAGGCCCACGAGGCACCGATGCTCCGCATCGCCCGACAGGAACCCGCGGCGCACCTCGAGCATCGTGCGCCAATCCCCGTGCGAGTCCCCGAAGACGACCGCCTCGCCACCGGCGCGGGTCGGGAGCTCGGCGACGCCCGGCCGGACCGGCACCTCGCGTTCGAGCCGGTCGAGGAGGGCGTCCGCCTCCTCGGGGGAGCTCGCGAGCACCGTCTCCGGGCGGAGGAGTTCCGACCTCACGCGACGACCTCGGGGCTAGGCGACGGGCGAGGATGCGGGGGGCCGGAGTTTCCGGCGATCGGCGCGGTCGGCCGATCGTCCCTTTGAACCGGCGAATGCCCTGGGCAACAGGGTCCTAAGCCCTGCCTCGGGAGCCCGCCGCGCGCGCACGCGACGATTGGCCGAGCTGGAGCACCCCCGCACCGGGATCGGAAGGCGAGCGAGCGGATAGCCCCGGCAGGAGTTCCGGCCGGCGGGGTGCGAGGCCCCCGGGGCGTTCGAACCTGCGTCGCGAGATCCAGAGTCTCGCATGATTGGCCACTACACCACGGGGCTACGGGGATTGTCAGCTTCGTTCCGTTGATAAAAGTTGCCGCGCGGGCGGAGTCTTCCGGGCGTCCGCGACGTGCGCAGTCGGCCCGGAGCTCGTCCTCGGAGAGGCCCGACCGTCCTCCACAAATAGCCCGAGAGAGTCCGACCCCGGTCCACGCCCGGGAGGTCGGATGCCGGAGGGGGTAACGGGCGACCCGCCCCGTCTCCCCTCGGCAGCCCGCTCGGCCGCGATCTACCTGGCCCTGCCGCTCGTCGCGACGGCCGCGCTCGCCGCCACGGTCGGCTTCTCGCTCGGAGGACTCGCCGGCTATCTGCCGACGGCGGCCGTCGACGTCAGCTACTCGTTCCTTCGCATGTCGGCGGCCTACGGCCTCTCGCTCGGCTTCGCCCTCGCCTACGGCTACTACGCCGCGACCCACCGCACGGGGGAGCGGGTGATGATCCCGATCCTCGACATCCTGCAGTCGATCCCGATCCTCGGATTTTTCCCGATCGCCCTGGTCGTCTTCGCGTCGCTGACCCCGAACAGTTGGCCGGGCGTCAACTTCGCCTCGGTGTTCCTCATCTTCACGTCGATGGCCTGGAACATGGTCTTCGGCGTCTATGAGTCGCTGAAGACGCTCCCGGCCGAGCTCAAGGAGGCGGCCGAGACGTTCCGGCTCCGGGGGGTGCTCCTCTTCCGGCGCGTGCTCTTCCCGGCGACGATCAACCGGCTCGTCTACAACTCGGTGTTGAGCTGGACGGCCGGTTGGTTCTTCCTGGTCGAGGCCGAGATCTTCTCCACGAACTCGAACCAGGTGCTGCCCGGGATCGGCAGCTTCCTCTCGTTCGCGGCGAGCAACCACAACTCCGAGGCGTTCCTCGCCGGGATCCTGGTCCTCGTCGTCGTCATCGCCGCGCTCGACTTCGCGGTCTGGCGCCCGCTGGGGAAGTGGGCCGAGCGGTTCCGCTACGACACGGCACCCGCCGGCGAAGGGGAGGCGGTCCTCCCGGCGGCGGACAGCGCCACCCGGTTCAGCCGGGTCGCGGCGTACGTCCGGCGAGGGGTCCGGACCAGCGTGACGCGCATCAGCACGCCCCTCGTCCAGCTGGCCGCGATCGCGGTCGCGCCGGCGCGCAAGACCGAACGCCGGCAGACGGCGATCTCCTACGCCGGGCTCGGTCTCATCCTCGTCGTGGGCTGGCTCCTCCTCATCGCGCTCGTCGTGGCCGTCTACGGCGTCTTCACCGGGCCGATCCTCCCCGGTGTCCTCCACCAGATCGAGCTCCTGCCGCTCGCCATGGGCGCCTCGGCGCTGCGGGTCGCGGCGGCGTACGCGATCTGTCTCGCCATCGCGCTGCCCCTCGGGATCTGGATCGCGGGCAGCCCGCGGGCCGCCCGGTTCGGCATGCCGACCGTCGAGGTCATCGCATCGTTCCCGGCGACGGCGCTCTTTCCGGTGATCATCTTCGAACTGATCCCGTACATCTCCGCGGAGGGCGCGGCGATCCTGATGCTGATGACCGGGATGCTCTGGTACCTGTTCTTCAATCTGCTCTCGGGGCTCCGGGCGCTCCCGCCGGATCTCGACGAAGCGGCGCACTCCTACGGTCTCCGGGGCTGGAAGCGGTTCACGCGCCTCGTCCTGCCCGGCATCTTCCCGGCGCTCATCACCGGCTCGATCACCGCCTTCGGGGGTGGGTGGAACACGCTGATCGTCGCCGAGTACCTCAGCGTCAATTCGAAGCAGACGCTGAGCCTCTTCGGCGTCGGGCGCGCGATCGACATCGGCTACGCGATGCCGGGCCACACCGGCTACCCCCTGATGGTCGCCGCTCTCCTCACGCTCGTCGCGACGGTCGTGGCCATCAACGAATTCATATGGAAACCGCTCTACCGACGGGCGGTCGAGAAGTACCGGTACGACTGACCGGGCGCTCGGCCGGAGCCGGGCGGTTAGCGGAGGGGCGGCGGATGGCGCTGATCCGGATCGAGCACGTCGACAAGTCGTTCGCGGCCCGGCACGGCTCGATCTCGATCATGCAGGACATCTCGTTCGACGTCGCCGACTCCGACTTCCTCGCGATCGTCGGCCCCTCGGGCTGCGGGAAGTCGACCCTCCTCCGGCTGATCCAGGGGCTGGACAAGCCGACCGGGGGACAGATCTTCTTCCGGGACAGCCCCGTCACTTCGGTCTGCACGAAGATGGCGATGGTCTTCCAGAGCTTCGCGCTCTTCCCGTGGCTCACGGTGTCGCAGAACGTCGCCTTCGGTCTCGAAGCGCTGGGCTGGCCCCCGGACCGCATCCGGAGCCAGGTCGACCGGTACATCTCCGTGACCGGCCTCGACGGGTTCCAGGAGGCGTTTCCCCGCGAGCTTTCGGGCGGGATGCGCCAGCGCGTCGGCCTGGCTCGCGCGCTCGCGGTCGAGCCGTCGGTCCTCCTGATGGACGAACCGTTCAGTGCGCTCGACCCGCTCACGGCGGAGAGCCTGCGCGAGGAGATCCTCCAGCTCTGGCGCGACCCGGAGCTGCCCCCCGACGCCGTCCTCCTCGTGTCCCACAATATCGAAGAGGCGATCCAGCTCGCCGACCGGATCATCGTCCTCTCGCGTCGTCCGTCGCACGTCCTCGCGGACGTCCACGTCGACCTTCCCCGGCCCCGGGACCGCAAGTCGCAGGCGTTCTACGACCTCACCGACCGGGTCTACTCGCTGATCACCGAGGGCGGGAGCGCCCCGACGGCGCCCCCCGCCGCGAACGGTGCGGCGGCGCCTCAAAAAGCCTTATAGCGAGCCCCCCGGATAGGTCGCTTCCCGGAAGCTGGACGTGCCGACGACCTACCCCAAGTGCAGCCCCACCGAGATGCAGGGACTGCTCGTGCTCCTGAACGCCCACAAGGGCTCCGAGGACGTCGCGCGTCTCGCGGACGACCTCGACCTCGAGATCGACGAGATCCTGCCCTCCCTCGACTTCGCCTCCGCGCTCGGGCTCGTCCGGGTCAGCGAGGGAAACGCCTCCTTCTCCGATCTGGGGAAGCGGTACATCTCGTCGACCATCCGCGACCGCAAGGCGATCCTGCGGGACCAGCTGAAGAAGACGACGCTGTTCCGGACCCTGCTCCGCGCGCTGGAGAGTGCGCCGGACCACCGCCTGACCGACGAGCAGCTCGCGCAGCTCTTCTCGCTCACGCCCGCCCCGGCGGACGCCTCCGTGCAGAACATCGTCAACTGGGGCCGCTACGCGGAGCTGATCCGCTACGACGCCGAGGAACACGTCCTCGTGGCCGTCCGCCACGCTCCGCCCGCGGCGAAGCCTCCCGCCGGCAATCGACCACCGCCCCCATCGACCCCTCAGGGTCCTGGTGCCGGCCCCGCGGCGGCGCGGAAGTCGCCGCCCGCGTCGCCCCCGGCGGAGCAGTCGGCCGCTTCCGCCGCCGCGTAACGCCCGTTACCGCCGGTACGGTGGGTGGCGGCAAGGCAAGCGCGCGCCTAAGAGCCCCGGGTCCGGTGGTCGATGAGCACGCATCATGGCGCCACTCCGACTCGCGGGGATCCCGGGAAGCCTCCGAAAGAACGCCTACTCGCTCGGCCTGCTCAAGGCCGCCCAGGAGGTGGCGCCCCGCGACATGGAGATCGAGATCCTCGACATCACGGGGTTCCCGGTCTTCAACCAGGACGACCGGGACCACCCGCCGGCGGTCGTGACGGCGTTCAAGGAGAAGGTGCGGCGGGCCGACGCCGTGCTCTTCTCGATCAACGAGCACAACTACTCGCTCTCCGCTGCCGAGAAGAACGTGATCGACTGGGGCTCGCAACCGTACACGGCGAGCGTCTGGCCCGGAAAGCCCGCCGGGATCATGAGCGCCTCCATCGGCGCGATGGGCGGGGTGCGCGCCCAGCTCGACCTCCGCCACGTGATGGTCTTCCTCAACATGTGGCCGATCAACCGGCCCGAAGTGATCGTGCCGTTCGCGGCCGACAAGTTCGACGCCGGAGGACGCCTGACGGACGAGGCGAGCCGAAAGTTCATCGCCGACCACCTCGTCGAACTGGCCCGGTACACGCGGGTGCTGACGCACCAGCACTGAGCTCACGGCCCGCGCACCTTCGTTCGACAAAGCGCTTATGCGGGGGCTCTCCTCCCCCCGCCTCGGTGGGCACGTAGATCAGCGGAAGATCGCTGCTTTCGCAAAGCAGAGGTCGGGGGTTCAAATCCCCCCGTGTCCATTCGTTACACTCTTCAATATCTTCGATGGCTCCATACTCCCTGAAGGGGGCAAGGCGTCATGCCTGAGCCCGAGAGCGCAAGTCGCCGCCGTGCCCTCGTCGCCGGCATGATTGCAGCCACAATCGTGATATCGATCACGCTGGCCGCGATTTGGTGGCCGTTTCCGAGCACGATGCCCCGTGGCTATCCTGCACTCACGGTAGAGAATGGGGTGCTAAGTTCCCCAATCAGCTGGAGCCTTCCCATCAATTCCACTGGGCAGTTTTTGGGCGACTTTAATGTCACCTCAACTGTAACGGAGAATCGCTCGGGCAATGTCTCCGGGCTACACGTGTTTGTAGAGCTCTTTGCTCAGCCTCTGAACTTCTCCGACAGCGTGGCTTTCACTTACATTGTCCTTTTCACCGGCAACATCAGCCCCGGGCTCGACCCCGGTTCAGTCTCGATCATCTTCAACAACGCGGTGAACGGCTCCGCGGCTGCCGTCTCGGCTCAGCTTACCGGTGTGACCCCGAGCATGGGAGTCCCATCGAATCTCAGCGGTTACAGCGAGTCGCTGGGGGCCCCTGGGTTTTCCGGATGGGGCTCGAACGGAGTCGTGCTCCCCCTAGTCAATCAGACGGGCCCGGGCGGACCGCGCTACCACTTCGCCTTTCCCGTCGCCATTCAGGCCAACTACCCCCAGCCCGACCCGGGTAGCACGAGGCTGAACGCGCTCCAACTCAGAGCCGAGCTCGCTGGATTGGGGCAGTCCATCTATTGTCAGTTCTCAGCATTGGTTTTCACCACCAACAGGTGAATGGCGGGTCGAGCAGCTTGAGATCGAGCGCTGCCCAACGTCGACTTACTGCGAGATTCCCGACTGGCTCGCGGATTAGCAGACCGCGCTGCTCCCCCTCAGCTAAGTCGTGAAGCGGCGTTAAACGGTCGTATGAGGCAGGAAGCCTAGCGCATAGATTGGAGTCCGTCGGCGCATCCTGAGAATCCACGAAGACGCGTCATACCGGAGGATTTCCTACGGAGCACCCCGTGTCCACTCGGCGCTCGATCGGGATTCACAGTTTGGCCTCGTGCCGCTGACGCGCGCGAATACCCGGGGCCCCGCAGGGGTCCGCTAGCTCCCGTGACCGGCCGCGACCCGTCGCGCTCGGCTTCCCTCGGTCAAGGTATTTCCGTAGGTGTATCCTCGGGAACTCGGGTCGATGGTACCGGCTCGACGCCTCGTGCGGATCGCGGCCTTCGCGCTGATCGGGGCCGGAGTCGTCCTGGTCGGCGTGGTGGCGGCGTCGAGCGTCCTCTTCAGTCAGACGTTTCCGTCGGTCCCCAGCGCTCCTCCGGGGTCGCTGACGGCCAGCTGCTCGACCCTGCAGGCCTGGAACGAGCAGGTGCCCGCCGACGGCGGTCCGATCCTGTTCAACTGCACGCAAGAGGCCGGCGCGTTCGTCGTCAGCAACGCACCGGCCACCGCCACCCCGACGTTCGCCCTGCCCGCGAACGCGACGGACCTCTACGTAGTCCCCGCCTATCCAACGTACACCGGGCCGGGCACCGGGTGCGCCGCCTACACCGAGGCCCTCATGCTGACCAGCGGGACCCCGGCGACGTTCGATTCCTCGGGCAACTGGGACTATTGCGTCGACGCCACGGGAAGCTTGCCAGGGTTCTCGGTCTCCTGGGCTTCCTGAGACTCCGGACCGGCCCGTCCAGGAGAGGCCGATCGACCGAGCCCGGATGAAACGACCCCGAGGACGCGGCGGCTGAGGACGTAATATCCGCGGGGTGGCTCGGTCGAACGTGGCCGCGACGAACCCTCCGACCCTGCGCAAACTGACGAAGGCCGAGGAACGGGTGATCCTCCATCGGGGGACCGAGGCGCCGTTCTCGGGCGAGTACGAGCACTTCACCGGGCGCGGAACGTATGCGTGCAAGCAGTGCGGCGCGACCCTTTACCGTTCGACCGACAAGTTCGACGCGGGGTGCGGCTGGCCGAGCTTCGATCGTGAGGTCGAAGGTGCGGTGCAGCGGATCCCCGACCCCGACGGCGAGCGGGTCGAGATCCGATGCGCCCGCTGCGGCGGTCACCTCGGACACGTATTCGAGGGCGAGCGGTTCACGCCACGGAACACCCGTCACTGCGTGAACTCGATCTCGCTCGTGTTCGTTCCCGACCCGTAAGCTCACTCGGCGGGACGTCGAGCGACCGTAGGCAGGTTGCCTTCGCGCCACGGTGGGTTTTAACCCGCCGACGTTGTCGCGGAACTCGTATGCCGAAGGTCGTGGTCCAGTCGATCGAGAACGGTCCGAACCTCGTGCTCGTGGACGGCAAGGCCGACGTCGCGCTCTGCCGCTGCGGTCACTCCGAGAAGAAGCCGCTCTGCGACGGGACCCACCGCAAGGTCGGATTCCGAGCCGCCGCCGCCACGACGACGATCACCGAATAGGGCGTCCGCCGCGGGCGACCCGGCGGTTTCACTCCCGTCGGGGTCGGCGGCGCCGGCGGGCGTCGTCGTCCGAGTCGGAGTCGTCGTCCCGCTCTCGCCGGGGACGCCCGCGCGGTGGGTACCGCGGACCGTCCCGGCGCGGTCCACCCGACCAGCTACGATCCGACCGACCGTATCGGGGGGGACCGCGGGAGCCGAATCGGTCGCGTCGTTCTCCGGGACCGCTGCCGAACCTCCGGGGAGGAAGCGTGAACCGATTGCCGCAGGAAGCGCAGACGCCCGTGATCGTCCCGTCCTCTGCCGTGCTGAACGAGAGCGGAGCGCCGCACTGGCGGCATGGCCGAGACCGCGATGCCCCCTCCCGGCCGGGCGCTTCGGTGCGCCCTCTCTCGCCTCGCTCCCTACGCGGGGGGACCGAGGAGAACACGGTGACGGTCTCGCACTCGGCACAGGAGACCTCGAGCGTCCCGTCGTCGCGCGCGACGACCTGGAGGCGCGAGCCGCAGTCCGCGCACTCCGGGCCCCCTTCGGCCGGGGCCGAGGATTCCGGGGAGCGCGTGGGTGCCTCCGAGTCGGGAGCCGAGCCGAGCGGCACGGCCGCCTCGAGGATCGTGGAGGACTGGTGGCACCCTCCGCAGGTCCCGGTGAGCACCCGGGCGGTCTGAGCGGAGTACTCCAGTTCGGCGCCGCAATGAGGACAGGTTCCCATGGTATCCTACGGGAGCCCAGCATCGAGCGCTCATTACATCGAGCCCACCGGTCGGCTCGCCGAGGGCCGGACGCTCGGCTTATCCGCGCGCGGTGCCCATGGGCCGGACGACGATGTCCGGCGCGGCGAGCCAGGGGAACCTCGAGGTCGCCACGCTCGGCGGCGGATGCTTCTGGTGCACCGAGGCTGTCTTCAGCGAGCTCCGGGGCGTCGAGAGCGTGCTGCCGGGGTACGCCGGCGGGACGACGCCGAGCCCGAGCTACGAAGAGGTATGCACGGGCCGCACCGGCCACGCCGAGGTCGTCCAGGTGACGTTCGACCCGAAGACGATCTCCTACCACGACCTCCTGACGATCTTCTTCACCGTCCACGACCCGACCACCCTGAACCGGCAGGGCGCGGACGTTGGAACCCAGTACCGATCGGTCGTGCTGTACCACGATGCGGCGCAAAAGGCGACCGCCGAGCAGGTGGTGCAGGAGCTCGAGAAGGAGAAGATCTGGCGGAAGAAATTCGTCACGCAGATCGTGCCGTTCTCGGTCTTCTACCCCGCCGAGGAGTACCATCGGGACTACTTCCGCCGCAATCCGTCCGGAGGGTACTGCCAGTTCGTGATCGCCCCCAAGGTCGCGAAGTTCCGGTCTCACTTCGCCGACCGCCTGCGGTCCGCGCCGACGGCCCGAGCCTAGTCAGAGCGCGAGCAGCACGAAGTACGCGGCAAAGCCGAACATGAGCGCCGCCGACGCGTAGACCACCGCCCGCGCGACGCGGGGTCGACCCCGCGTGCCCAGGTGGAGCGCGTACGGGAACGTAACGACCCAGACTACGATTGCGGCGAAGAGCCCCACGAACAGCACGACCCCCCCGAGATAGGCGAACGCGAGGCCGGCCGTGAGCCACCACACGATCTGGAAGGGGTTGCTCAGGCCGAGCAGTATCGCTTGGGAGTACGTGCGGAACCCGGCGGTGGGCTCCGCCGGAGCCGCCCCGGACCGTTGGAGCAGGCGAACGCCGAAAACGACCATGACCGCCGCCCCGACCAGGTAGACCCAACGGACGATCGCGCCGAGGTCGACGAGCGACCGGAGCCCGTAGACGAGCAGTCCGAGGATCAGGTCGGCGCTCATCGCCCCGAAACCGGTGAGGACGCCGGCCCGCAGGGAGTGAACGGCCCGCGACGCGATGAGGGCGTTCATCGGCCCGGGCGGTATCGTCAGGGAGAATCCGAGGGCAAAGCCGAAGAGCAGGTCGAAGGCGAACTGCACGAGGCCACCCCGCGAAGGAGCACGAGCGGGGGCGTGAGATAGGGTCTCCCCTCAGGATCCGGGACCGGGCACTTCACGGGCGCGGGCCGTCCGAACGCGCTCTTATCGGCGTTCGCGCTGGTCGGAGCATGTACGGGGCCGCCCGAGACGGCTCGGACGCGCCGTGGATCCGAGTGGAGGGCCGGACGATGGCCCGACCGCGCTACCGACCCGCTCCCTTCGTGGAGGTCGAGAACTCCGCGGTGTGGTGGACCGCGCTCGCCCTCCTCGGCGCGCTGATCGTCCTGGGCGGAGGGTTCGCGGCCGCACTCGGGGATTTCCTCGCCGTCGGCGGCGTGGCGCTCTTCTTCGTCACGGCGGGGTTGGCGGGAGCGGAACGCCTCGAGCTGGCCACGACCGCCGGGGCCGCCGGGATGATCTGGACCGCGACCGGGATCTCCATCGCCCTCGGGACCGACGGGTCGACGTTCGCGACCGGGCTGGGGTTCGTCGCATTCGGCGGCGGGGTGCTCGCGCTGGCCGGCACGGGGGCGCACCGTCTCCGCGGGCGAACGAAACGTATTTCGCGGCCGGCCGGCTGAGCCCGGTTCGGCGAGGCGCCATGGTCGACGACGCACCGCGCACCGGTCACGTCTACCAGATCAACCGGAAGTCGCAAGTCCCCGGCGAGCACGGCCTGCCGAAGCGACCGGTCGCCGAAGCCGCGATCTACCGCGCGGGTCTCGAGGGGGACTACAACGTCTACCGCCACGACGTCTCCCACGACGATCCCGCGATGGCGATCCTCATCGTGCCGAAGGAGACGCTCGAGGAGTTTCGCCGGGAAGGCTGGCCGGTACAACCCGGCGACCTCGGCGAGAACATCACCTCGGTCGGGGTCCCGTACGGGGCGTTCCGGCCGGGTCGCCGCTTCCGAGTCGGCGGGGCGCTCCTCGAGATCTCAAAGCCGTGCACGCCGTGCGACAATCTGTTCCTCCTGCCGTACGTCGGGGAGGAGCGGGGCCCGGCGTTCCTCAAGGTGACGCTCGACCGGCGGGGCTGGTACGCGAGGGTCCTCGAAGAAGGGCCCGTGCGCACGGGCGACCGGATCGTGCCCGTCGAGGCCGGCGGCTGAACTCCCGATGCCGGACCGTCCGCGGACCGGCAAGGCCGGGGAGTCGCTGGACCGGGTGGAGGCCGCCGTCCACGAGGTGATCCGGGCCCTCGCTCCCGAGCTCCGGGTGGAGCGTCGCTGGGGTCACCCCTGGTACGTAGGGAACGACCTCGTCGTCCTGCCCGGAACGTTCTCGAAGCACGTCGGCGTCGAGTTCTGGCGGGGCACATCGCTCCGCGACCCGACTCACCTTCTCCAGGGTACGGGCAAGAACCTTCGCCATGCCCGGCTGCGCAGCACGCGGGAAGCGACCTCCCCCGCGATGATCGCGTTACTCCGCGAGGCCGTGGAACTCGACCGGAGGACGCCGCCGCGTGATCGGTCAAATCCCGCGCCCTCGGCGCCCCCGCCCGGACGGCCCGCGCGTGCGAAACCTCCTTGAGCCCCGACTCCGTTCGGAACGCGCCGATGCCCGGGAAGTCGCCCAGCTGGGAGGACGCCGACATCCTGCTGCGGCTCGACCTCCTCGCCGCCCAGGAAGAGACGCGCAAGGCGATCGACTGGTTCCGCACGACCCACCTCGGGCAGGAGGCGCCGAACGTCCACCCGATTCTGCGGGACGCCCCCGAGTTCGTCTACGTCCACCGGTTCATCGAGCTGTTCGAGACGATGGGCACGCTCGTCAAGTTCCACCTGGTCAGCGAGGAGCTGATCCACGACCGCTGGGCGGTCCGTTCGATCTGGGAGTTCCTCAAGCCGACGATCGACCGCGAGCGTCGCACGATCGGCTCCCCCACCCTCGCGGAGAACTTCGAGTGGCTGGCCGAACGGAACCGGGCGTGGGCCGACCGTCGCTCGACGAAACCGAAAGCCGCCGGCAAGTAACGCGCCGACCGCCGCCGGACCCAGAGTTTGTTAAGGTCGGCGGAGACTCGTCCGTCGGCAGGCGATGCCCGAGCCGGCGCACGGGGAGGAGGAGGCGGAGCGGACGGTCCTCGCCGGGCTCCGGCTCGCGGTCGTGCTCTCGGCCGTCATCCTGGTCCTCGAGTCGATCGGCGCGTACTTCTCGCGCAGCCTGGCGGTCACGATCGATGCGCTCCACAACATCCCCGACCTCCTCGCCTTCGCGGTCTCGCTCGCCGCGTTGCGCGTGGTCGAGGAGGGGGCGACGGACCGATTCACGTTCGGCTCGCACCGCTTCGAGGTCTTTGCGGGCCTCCTCAACGCCGCGCTCGTGCTCGGCACGGGTCTCCTCTTCGGGTACGAAGGCGTCGTCGCCCTCGCCCACGGGACGAGCTTCGCGGGGCCGGTCGACGCCCTCTGGGTGCTCGCGGTCGCCGTGCCGACCCTCGCGCTGCGCGCCGCGAACGTAGTCTCCCTGCGGCGAGTGCCCGGTCGCGCGCGGGACCTCAATCTGAAGAGCGTGCTGGTGCACCTGGGGAGCGACCTCGGGATCACGGCGGTCGTCCTCGGGGCGGGTGTCCTCCTCCTCCTGGACCCCGCCGCCTCGGTCGCCGATCCCGCGGCGGCCGTGGTGATCGCGGCGGTGCTCGTCTACCAGTCGCTGCCGCTGTTCCGGGACGCCTGGGAGGTGCTCACGGAGAGCACTCCGCGGCACCTTTCCCTTCCCGCGATTGTGGCCGCCGCCCGGGGCACGCCCCGCGTCACGGACGTGCACGACGTCCACGTCTGGGCGGTCTGCCCGACCCTCGTCTGCATGACCGCGCACATCGAGGTCCAGGAGATGTCGGTCCGCGAGGGGATGTCGGTCGTGGAAGCGTTGCGCGAGCGGATGGCGGACGAATTCGGCATCCTCCACGCGACCTTCGAGGTCGAGGTCCGCTCGGGCTGAGCGGGCGGACTACCGGGCGGGATCGGCGGGGGCCCGCAGCCGGCCGCGGTCGATCACGACCCACTGCCAGCCGTCCTCGACCTCCACGGGGGCGACCACGAGGTCGTTCCCCACGAGGTCGATGTGGAATCGCAGGAGCGAGGAGAACACCTCGTTCGTGTCGTCGCCCGTGCGGCGCGAGATCTCGGTGAGCGGCCCGAGCCACGTTCCGTCCTGGACGAGTTCGCGGAGGGCCCGCACGTAGCGGGGCAGACGGGGGTCGGTGCCCGATCGGACGACGCGGGCGCTCGAGACGCCGGTGTGCCAGCGCTGCGGAAGACGGCGGTGGAAGACGTGCGGCGGCAGGTACGGTGCGCCGGCGGCATCTCCGTCCGACTCCTCCGGGATCGACGCGGCGCGTCCCTGGATCGCGTCGACCTCGTGCATGAGGTGATCGAGCTCGGTCATCGCCCAGCTGGGCGCCGGACGGTCCGGGCCGGGCGCCCCCGTGCCGGCCGCCACCGGAGGCGCCTCGGCGCCCGGCGTCAACGGCTGGTCGGCGGTCGGCAACTCCACGTCCGGGTCGGAGGCGCGGGCCTCGGCGACCCGGGCGAACTCCTCGATGTCTCCTTCGGGCACGGGTCGCAGGTTCCGGCGCATCCGGAACCGGTCGAGCGCCGCCCGGAGCTCGGGGCTCGGCACCGGGAACGCCCGGCGCCGCTCGCCGTCCTGGAGCTCGACCCACGGGCTCCCGTCCGCATCGCGTACGAGGCGCAGGTGAGCGTGGGTGACCAGGTCCCGGTACAGCTCGTGCGCCGGCGGGCCGCCCATCGCGCCGATCGGCGGCACCCACTCGCCGCGACCGGCCTTCGCTAGGTCGAGTATCGACAGCTCCTCGTTCGGCAACCCCGGACCACCCGTCGCACCCGGTTACGGGTTTCGGGACCTCGCCGGTCCCGAGGAAGGTTCGGCGTGCGTGGTATAGTCTTTTTCTCGGCAGAGGAAGCCCGTGGTCGGCCCCGGGAAGGTAGATGGGAGCGAACGTCCTCTCCCGTTCGGTGTGCGACTTTCCCGAGGAAGAGCTCGAGGAGTGGCTCGCGTGGCTCGAAGCCGCCCGCGTCCGTTCGGAGGGGCCGGTGCGCTCCGGGGTCCTGCGGGAGCGATTCGCGCCGCTGCGACCGGTCGAGGCTCCGGCCGCCGAGGCGTGAGCCCCGGCCCTCAGAATCCGCGGAAGACCTCGTAGTCGGTGTCGTCCGCCGGCACGCCCAGCCCCCGCGTCAGCAGCTCGAGGATGGGGGCGACCATTTCGGGGAGACCGGCGACGTAGCAGACCGGCTTCCGCTCGAGATGCCCTCGCTCCGCGATCCACTCCCGGTCGATCCGACCGACCCGCCCCGGCCAGTCCATAGGGGACTCCCGGGGCCGGGTCACGGTGTACTGGACCGAGAAGCGCGGATGCGCCCGGGCGAGCGCGTCCAGCTCCTCCCGGAAGATCAGCTCCTCGGGCACCCGTGCGGAGTAGAGGAGCGTGACGGGCGGGGACGTGCCGAGGTCCGCCGCGAATCGCAGCATCCCGCGGAACGGCGTGATCCCGATGCCGCCGGCGAGAAAGAGCGCGGGGCGGGAGGGGTCGAAGAGGAACTGGCCGAGGGGGCCGAAGACGTGCGCGGTGTCCCCCGGGCGAAGGCGGGCGAGCGCCTGCTTGAACGGGGTGTCGGAGATCTTGGAAGTGATGGCGACGGTCCCGCGTTCGCTCGGGCTCGAGGAGATGGAGAAGGTCCGCACGGCCCCCCACGGGTCGTCCACGCCCGGGAGCCCGAGGCGGACGGCCTGCGTGGAGCGATAGGAGAACCCCGTCCCCTCCGTGGAGAACCGGAAGGAGATGGTCGAGGGCGACTCGACCCGACGCTCCACGAGGGGGAGGACGTACCGCGCGGGCACGGCGGCCCCCGAGTCCCCCGCCATCGGAAGCATTTCGCCCGGGAGCACCCGGGAGGGGCTCTTAGTGACCACGTTGACCGTCTCCCGGTCGCGGTCCCATAATCCCATAATCTGAACTCGGTTCGCGACGCGGGCGCGGGCGGGCAGGCGACGCACCGATGGCGATGGCGACCCCGAGCGAAGAGCGGCGGAACCTCCTCCTCTTGGTCGTGCTCGGGCTGATCTGGGGCTCGGCGTATCCGGTGATCCGGTTCGGCATCGTCGCGGGAGCGACTCCGATCGCCTTCGCCGCGGTGCGCTACGCGTTCTCGGCGGCCGCGATCGCGGCCCTGGCGGCCGCGACCCGAGTGCCGCGGCCCTCCGCGCGCTCCCTCGGGCTCTCGGCCGTACTGGGCATCCCCATCGTCGGCCTCTACGGGCTCCTCCTCTACGTCGGCGAGGGCTCGACCTCGGGGGGTCTCTCCTCGATCCTCATCGCGGTCGCCCCCCTCCTCACCGTGCTCTTCGCCCTGCCGATCCTACCGGGAGAGTCGCTCAGTCGCCGGGCGCTCCTCGGGCTCGCGATCGGCTTTGTCGGCGTCTTCATCCTCGTCTTTCCGCCGGCCGGCATCGTCCTCGCGACCTCGGTGTGGGGCCCGATCGCGGTCGTCGGCGCTGCCGCCAGCTTCGCCTTCGGCTCCGTCGTCCTCCGTGCGAAGCGTCCCGAAGGGGAGACCCTCTGGGGCGTCTCGGTCCAGTTCGGGGTGGCGACCCTGCTCCTGTTCGCCCTTCTTCCGCTCCTCGAGCCGAACTCCGCGTTCCCGTTCTCTCGCGACGTGCTCGGCTCGCTGGCCTACCTCGTCGTCTTCCCGTCGTTGATCGGCTACGCGATGTACTTCGCCCTGCACCACCGCGTCGGGCCGGGCCGCGCGAACGTCGTGGCGTACGTCAACCCGGTGGCGGCGCTGGCGGTCGGCACCCTCCTCCTCGGAGAGCCGTTCAACTGGTGGGAGCTCGCGGGCTTCGGCCTGATCGTCGTCGGCCTGACGCTCGTGACGGGGATCGGGCGGCGGCGGTCCGGCTGAGGACGGACGGGCCCCCACATCCATTATCTTCCGGTCGTCCCCATGGATTCGGAGATGCCCGACAACTACGGCGGCTTCGGCCCGTCGCGTCAACGGTCGATCTACATGGACGGGCTGGCCGGCCGCCTTCCCCGCGTCCCGATCGTCATGGATCGGCTGGAGGCAGCCGCCCAGGCGGTCCTCACGCCGGAGGCGTTCGACTACGTCGCCGGCGCCGCCGGGGGCGAGCGGACGGCCCGGCACAACGTCGCGGAGTTCGACCGCTGGCATCTCGTCCCGCGGATGTTGCGGGATGTCCACGAGCGGGACACGCGCGTCGAGCTGTTCGGCTCGACCTTCGCCGCGCCGCTCCTCTTCGCCCCGGTCGGCGCTCTCGAGGTCGTCCGACCGGACGGGGACCTCGCGGTCGCTCGGGCGAGCGTCGCCACGGCGGTGCCGATGGTCGCGAGCACGCTCACGACGCGCTCGCTCGAGGAGATCGCCGCCGCGATGGGGACCGCCCCCCGGTGGTTCCAGCTGTACTGGGGCCCGGACCGGGACCTGAACCTGAGCCTCGTTGGCCGGGCGGAGAAGGCCGGATTCAGCGCCCTCGTCGTCACCCTCGACACGCGGATCATCGGCTGGCGCGACCGGGACCTCGCCCGGGGGTACCTGCCGTTCCTCGGGGGGATCGGGCTCGGGAACTACTTCTCTGACCCGGTCTTCCGCTCCCGACTCGCGCGCCCTCCCGACGAGGACCTTCCGGCCGCCGTGCTCCGGGCCACGCAGATGATCGGCGACCCGACGTTCGGCTGGGACGACGTCCGCTTCCTGACGGAGCGCACGTCGCTCCCCGTCGTCGTGAAGGGGATCCTCCACCCGCAGGACGCGGTCCAGGCGATGGAGGCCGGGGCGAACGGCCTCATCGTATCGAACCACGGGGGCCGGCAGGTCGACGGGAGCGTCCCGGCGCTCCGGGCCCTTCCGAAGGTGATGGAGGAAGCCGGCCAGCGGATCCCCGTGCTGTACGACGGCGGCATCCGCCACGGCGCCGACATCGCGAAGGCGATCGGGCTCGGGGCGCGGGCCGTGCTGTTCGGCCGGCCGTACGTCTGGGGGCTCGCGGTCGGAGGCGAGGACGGCGTGTCGGCGGTCGCGCACAACCTGATCGCCGACTTCGACCTCACGCTCGCGCTCTGCGGACTCACCCGCCCGTCCGAGCTGACCAGGGACATCGTGGTCCCGGCGTAGCGGCTAGTCGCGGCCCCGGAGCGGGCGGTGGGCCCGGACGGAGTACGTCAACGGAATGGGCGGCCCTTCGCGCGGCAGGTGCCAGTAGCCGTCGGCGGCCCGCCGCATGGCGGGGTACCGGTGCCAGTAGGAGAACGGGTACTCCCGGAATTCGTCGATCACGAGGCCGGCGTGCGCGAGCGCGGTGACCGCCTGCGAGGTCGGGTGGAGCCAACAGTAGCCGACCGTGTGCCGGAGCCGGGCTCCCCGTGTCGCGTAGGTGTCCGTCTCGTCGAAGCGCAGCGGCGCCGATCGAAAATAGTCGTGGCGCCGGACGAGACGGCCACCCCGCCCGGTCGGCTCGTAGTCTTCCGCGATCGGATGGTCTTCGAGATAGAAGAGACGGCCGCCGGGCCGCAAGAGCCGCGCGACCGCTTCCCCCCACGGCTCGAGGTCCGGAAGCCAGCACAGGGCGCCTTTCCCCGTGTACACGAGGTCGAACCGCTCCCCCAGCCGTCGGGGAGCGTCGAGCACGTCGGAGCGCACGAACCGGGCGGTAAGGCCGGCACGGGCGGCGAGCGCGCGGGCCGCCGCGACCGCCGGGGCCGAGTAGTCGAGGCCGACGACCCGGGCGCCGCGCCGGGCCCAGGCGAGCGTATCGAGCCCGAAGTGGCACTGGAGGTGGAGCAACGTGCGCCCCCGCACCGGACCCATCCCGTCGACCTCGAGCGGGAAGAGCGGGTCCGCCCCGCGGAGGAATCCCGGCACATCGTAGTCGGGCGAGGCGACGTGGTGAGCGACCGACTCGTCCCACCGGGCGCGGTTGGCCCGGTATCGCTGCCGCTCCCGTCCGTTCATCGGGCGTCCATCGGGAGGGGGTACTTCAGGCGGTCGGCGCGCGCGGGACGCCCGGGCTCTTGAGGGCGCGTCCCCTCCCTCGAGCGACGGAACGGTCCACGATGGGCGAAGCTCGGCTCGCGGTGCGGCTGGCGGACCTCGAGGGCGCCGAACGGGAGCGGGCGATCCCGGTGCTCATCGACTCGTTCGTCGGGATCTATCGCTGGCACGCGAAGCGGACGCTGCGCCAGGTGAGCTCGGTCCGGGGGGCGTTCTCGGGCGACGAGCTCGTGGGCGTCGCGATGCTGGAGCGACTGCTACCGGCCGTCGGGTACGTGTACTACCTCGCGGTCCGCCGTGCGGACCGTCGCCACGGCGTGGCCGCGGCGTTGCTGGACGATGCCGTGGAGCGTTTCCGCCGAGACCGGGTGCGCGTCGTCTACGCGGCCGCCGAGGAGGAGAACGAGGCCTCGATCGCCCTCTTCGTTTCCCGCGGGTTCCGCACGGTCGAGCGGCGCGAGCTCGGTTGGGCCGAGGGGGGACTCGGGGCGTGGGGCCTTCGCAGTCGCATGTGGGTCGTATCGGGCGAGGTGCTGCTCGGACGGCGGCTCGCCCCCGAGCCTCTCCGGGAGACCGAGGTCGACGCACCGAACTCCCCGCGACGAAGCTAAGCCTCGCGACGGCTGGCACCGGCCCTTGGCCTCGCCGTCGTCGCCTCCGGTCGCTTGGCCCCCCACCCTCGGTGACCTGCCGTTCGGCCTCGCCCCCGCGGAGCTCCGCGCCCGGGCCGAGGCGGCGCTCGAGTCGATCCGTAGCGGGGTGAAGGCCCTCGCCGACTCGTCCGATCGCGCGACGGTCGACGGCTTCCTCGAGCCGCTCGACCGGCTTTACCACCGGCTCCAGAACATCAACGCACACGGCGGTCTCCTCTTCTCCGTGGCCACGGACGCCGAGACCCGGTCGGCGGGGCGCGAAGTGAGCGAGGCCGCCGAGCGCCTCGCGAGCGAGCTGCGATTGAACGCGGGTCTCTACGCGAGGCTCCGCGCGCTCGACCTCTCCGACGCGGAGGCGCCGACCCGGTTCGCGGTCGAGAAGATGCTCCGCGAACAGCGCCGGGCCGGGGTCGAAGGAGACGACGCGGCGCGGGCCACGACCCTCGAGCTCCTGAGCGCGATCGACCGGACGGGGAACCGGTTCGCCGAGAACATCGCCCAGCTCGATCGGTCGTTGCTCGTGCCGGACCCCGCTCGCCTCCACGGCCTGCCGTCGGATTACCTCGCCGCCCATCCTCCTGGACCGGACGGGCGGGTCCGGATCACGACGAAGTATCCGGATTTCGGACCCGTGATGTCGTACTGCGACGACGCCTCGGTCCGGCGCGACCTCCTCCTCGAGTTCGCCCGCCGGGCCTATCCCGAGAACGACCCGGTGCTGCGCGAGCTCCTCGAGCTCCGGGCGCGGTTCGCGAGCCACCTCGGGTACGCTTCGTACGCCGCGTTCGCGATCGAGGACAAGATGATGGCCACCCCGGGAGCGGCGCGGGCGTTTCTCGCACGGCTCGCGGCGCTCCTCGCCGCGCCGTCCGAGCGCGACCTCGACCGGTACCTCGCCCGGAAGCGCCGGGACCACCCCGAAGCGACGACGCTCGAGCTCTGGGACGCCGAGTCGTGGGGTAGCGGCTACTACGACAGCAAGATCCGGACGGAGGAGTACGGGGTCGACACGAGCCGCCTGCGCACGTACCTGCCGTACCTCCAGGTCCGCAACGGGCTCTTCGAGCTCTGCCGCGAGCTCTTCGGACTCGAGTTCCGGCGGGCCGACGACGCCGAGGTCTGGCACCGCACGGTCGAGGCGTTCGACGTCACGCGGCGAGGCGTTCCGCTCGGCCGCTGTTACCTCGACCTCGTGCCCCGCGACGGGAAGTTCAACCACGCCGCCTGCTTCACGGTCCGGGACGGGCGGGCCGACGTCGAGCTACCGCAGGCCGCGCTCGTCTGCAACTTCGTCGCGTCCAACGTCCCCCAAGCCTCGGCCCGTATGGAATGGCGGGACGTCGTCGTCTTCTTCCACGAGTTCGGCCATCTGATCCACCACCTCCTCGCCGGGCAGCCCCGCTGGCTCTACAACGGGCAGGGCCGGATCGAGTGGGACTTCATCGAGGCCCCGTCGCAGCTCTTCGAGGAATGGGCCCGGGACCCGGCGACCCTCGCGCGGTTCGCGATGGACCCGGACACCGGCGAACGGATCCCGAAGGAGCTGCTCGAGCGCCTCCGGGCGGCGGAGGCGCTCGGTCGCCCCGCCCGCCTGTTGCGCCAGGTCGCGCTCGCGACGATCTCGCTCGACTTCTACGAGGGAGGGGGCGCGATCGCGGACCCCGCCGCCGCCTACCACCGCTCCTGGAACTCCGTCGTCCCCCGCCCGCTCCCCTCCGAGTACCACTTCGAGGCGTCGTTCGGGCATCTCGGGGGCTACTCCGCGTTCTACTACACCTACCTCTGGTCGCTGGTCATCGCCCGCGACCTCCTGACGCCGTTCCGCGAGCGGGGCGACCTGACCGACCCCGAGGCCGCCCGGCGGTACGCCGAGGAGATCCTCGCGCCGGGCAGCATCCGCCCGGCCGCCGAGCTCGTCCGTCGATATCTCGGTCGGGACTTCTCCTACGCCGCGTTCGAGGCGTGGGTGCTCGGCGAGCCCACGCGCTCCTCGCCGGCCGCGCCGGAGCGCGCCCGCTCGACTACGGCTGGACCGTGATCTTGCCGGAGCGGCCCATCGATATCTGGAGCTTCCCCCGGTAGTCCTTGACCCAGCCGTCCGTGATGCGGACCTTCTGCCCGACCGAGTAGCGCTTCGTGTCCTCGCCCCACAGCGTGAGCGTGATGGTGCCGGTGGAGTCCTGCAGCGTCGCGTCCGCGACCTGCGACGGCCCGCGGGAGGTCGTGACGTCCCGCACCGCGGAGATCGCCGTGATCGTCGCTTCGATGGTCGCGTTCTGGTTCGCCTGGAGCGTCGCGATGCCGGGCATGACGGCGGCGGCGAATCCGGCGGGGGTTAAACGCTCTCCTACGCGGCCGGGACGGTCCCCGGGCTCACTTCGCGGACGCTTCCGAGTCGCCGCGCCAGTCGTCGTCCTGCTCGAGCCCGAGCAGGTGGCCGAGCTTCGCCTGCTTGGTCTGCATGTAGGCGCGATCGTGGTCGTTCGGAGGCACGACGACGGGGATGCGGCCGACGATCTTCACGCCGTGCTCGGCGAGGTCCTTCACCTTGTCCGGGTTGTTGGTCATGATCCGGATCGACTTCACCCGGAGCGCCCAGAGCATGTGCGCGGCGATCGCGTAGTCCCGCTCGTCCGCGCGGAATCCGAGCAGCTCGTTCGCCTGCACGGTGTCGTAGCCGGCATCCTGCAGCTGGTAGGCCTTGATCTTGTTGACGAAACCGATCCCGCGTCCCTCCTGCCGAAGGTAGAGCACGATCCCGCGGTCCATCTTCCCGATCCGCTCGAGGGACTCGAGGAGCTGGTCGCGGCAGTCGCAGCGGAGGGAGCCGATCGCGTCACCGGTCAGGCACTCGGAGTGCAGCCGGACCGGTACCTCCTCCGCGTCGACCACGTCGCCGTGGACGAAGGCGGCGTGCTCCTTTCCGTCCGAGGGGCTCCAGAACGCCGCGACTTGGTAGTCGCCGAAGCGCGTCGGGAGGTTCGCGATCGCGCACACCTGGACGCACACCTCCGAGCCGTCGGGGCACTTGTGCGCCAGGCTCTCGTCCAGGAGCTGCTGGACGACCGCGGGGGAGATTCCCATCGGGCGTAGCAACCGGCGTCGCGATTAAAGGCACCGGTAACCTCCGCGACAGCCCCTGGGACTCCGGGCGGTACGGTTTAGTCCCGCGAGGCCGTCCCGGTCCCGCCGCCGATGGCCGGACCGGAGGACGCCGTGCGGTGCCCGCAGTGCGCCCGGCTCGTCCCGGTACCCGAGGACTGGCGCGTCATCGTCTGCCCCGGCTGCGGCGAGGTCATCACGCGAATGACCTCGGACTCCACCTACGACTGAGCGGGACCTCCGGTCGGACTCCGTCCCCCGCTACTCGGAATACATCCGCTGGAGCAGCGTCACATCGATCCACCGGTCGAACTTCCGTCCGACCTCGCGCATCTCGCCTACCGGAACGAAACCGACGGCCCGGTGGAGACGCAGGCTCGCCGGATTGCGGTCCGCGACGCGGGCGAGCAGCGTGTGGAAGCCGGCCCGTTCGCCCTCGGCGACGAGGGCGTTGAGGAGCGCCGTGCCGACCCCGCGGCCCCGCAGTCGCGAGGTGACATAGACAGAGACCTCCGCCGTGCGCGAGTACGCCGGCCGGTCGGACCACGGGCTCAGGGACGCCCATCCGACCACGGCCCCCGATTCCGTCGCGACGAGGGCGACCCAGGGCGGAGCGTGCTCTTCCAACCAGAGGCGCTGCCGCTCGATCGAACGCGGAACCGTATCGAAGGTCGCCACGGAGCGGGCGACCGCCTCGTTGTAGATCTCGGCGATCGCGCCGGCGTCGTCCGATGTCGCGGGACGGAGGTCGACGTGAACTCGTTCCGACACGGGCCGGACCGCGCTCCTTGCCCCGCGCTATCGGGCCGGGCTAGTTGAAGGCGCTCGTCTCCAAAGTGGACGTTCGAAGGATCCCGTCTCCCGTTCTCGGCCGTACGCACGGCTGGGCGCGCCGTCTCGAGTCCGGAACGCCCAACCCCCTGCGCAGGTCCCCCGAGCCGACCGGCGGTCGGGACCCCAACTGATTAGTCCAGCGACGCGGTACGGGCGGTTGCCCGCCCCGACCCTCTCCGTCGGTCGGAGCCGGCCGGTGGGGGGGCTATCGCAGGGGATGCCGTTCGTTGAATACGACGAGGTCGAGGCCGTCTGTTCCGACTGCGGCCGGATCTTCCGCTCGGAGGAGGCGCTCGCCGCGCACCGCATCGACAGCCACGCGGGGCGCGTCGCTCCGCCCCCGAAGGACGCGCTGACCTGTCCAATCTGCCAGCGGCGCTTCCTCTCCGCCGCCCAGCTGCGATCCCATCGGGACCGCCAGCATCCCGACGCGGCCGACGTCTAGCCCTCGGTCCCGTGGGCGACGGGAAAGCGTGAGCTTATTCCCGTGGAGGAACGTGGCGGCCGGGCGCATCCGCCCGAGGACGCTCCGTGGTCGCGATCGATTGGCCGAGCCTCACGCTCATCACGGCGTTCAGCACGTGGGTGCTCGCCATCGGCACGCTGATCATCCTGTTCTGGCAGACCTACCAGGCGCAGGTCCTCAACTCGGCGAACGCGGTGATGAACCTCCGCGACAAGTTCGATTCGACGCGACTCCGCGCCGTCCGACGTCACCTGAGCGACAAGCTCCTCAAGCAGACGCACGAGGACATCGCGAGCATCGAAGTGGTCACGTTCTTCGAGCTGATCGGAACGCTCACCCACCGGCGCGTCCTGAACGAGGAGTTGGTCTGGGAGGCGTTCGGCACCTGGATCACCGCGTACTGGTACGCGCTACGCCATCCCTCGGACTGGGTCGGCCAGCTGCGGCACGACCTCGAGGACCCGCTGATCTTCCACGAATACGAGTGGCTCGTCCTCCGGATGCTGGAGCTCGACCGCCGGGCGTTCGCGAGGCTCCATGCGAAGGTCGGCGGGAACCCCGAGGAGGAGGCCCGCCGCATCCTGAAGCGGGAGTCGCTGCTCGAGTCTCTGTAGGACGTACGAGGAACGACCGTGGCGGCGGTCACACAGCGGGCGCGGGGACCGGTCCTCGGCCTCGACCTCGCCGGCTCCCCGCGTCGACCGACCGGCTGGTGCGTCCTCGGCGCACGAGGGGCGTTGCGGGTCGGCGTCGCCTTCTCCGATGCGGAGCTGACGCGTCGCGTGACCGCGGCCCGGCCCGCGCTCGTCGTGGTCGACGCCCCGCTCTCGCTCCCGCTCGGACGGCGAACGATCGACGATCGGGGCGGGCCCCACCTGCGCGCGTGCGACCGGGAGCTCCTGCGCCTCGGCATCCGGTTCTTCCCGCTCACGCTGGGGCCGATGCGCATGCTCACGAGCCGAGGGATGCGGCTCGCCGCCGACTGGCGCTCGCTCGGCTTCGAGGTGGTGGAAGGGTACCCGGGGGCCTCCCAGGACCTGGCCGGCATCCCGAGGAAGGGCGGGGGCCTCGGCCCGCTTCGCCGCGGACTCCTCCGGCTGGGGCTGCGGGGCGACCTCTCGCATCGGGGCCTCACCGGCGACGAGCTCGACGCGGTCACCATCGCCTGGGTGGGGCGAGAGCACCTCGCGGGGCGAGGGTGGCTCCTCGGTGACGCGGACGAAGGGCAGATGCTGCTGCCCCGGCCCCTCGGGCGCGCGGGAGATTTTCACGGGCGGCGGATCGGTCGGCCTAGCGCGAGGGAATCTCGACCAAGAGCTGGGCGAAGAGACCGCCGCCCCACGTGACCGCGAAAGCCGCTCCCGGCGCGACGAACGTGGTCGGCCGCCCGGGATTGGACGGGGTCCCGCCGAGTACGAACGAGTAGGTCGTCCCGTTGGGCTCGGTCCCGTTGCCGTGAAGCCAGGTACCGTTCCAGGTGTACCAGCCCGTGGTCCAGACCCAGAACGTGATGTTGCCGACGGCGACGCTCGAGGGGAGCGTTCGGTTGCTGCCGATCGCCGGGATCCCGAGATAGTAGGTGTCCTCGGAATACTGGTGGCCATCGAGCGTGACCCCGGTCGGGATCTGCCCGGGGAGCCCGGGAAAGTGACCCGAGAACAGGGCGACGCCGAAACCGATCGCGAGCGCGAAGGCGACGACCGACCCCACGGCCTTCCGCCGGCCCCGCCACCACACGGGGTCGGGCCGCGGAACTCCGCCGTCGTCCATGGGTCGCGCACTGCCGCGGCAAGCTATAGTTTAACTCCGCGCCGCGAGTCCGCGACCGGCGCACGATGAGCGAGCCGACCTACTCCTCCCCCGCGTCCGCCCCGGACCTCACGGGCCCGACCTCGATCGTCGACTGGCCGATCGCCTACGCCGGACCGTCCCGGCGGCGACGCGCGCCGCCGTTCGGGCTCGTGCGCCTCGAGGTCGACCTTCGTCACGAGCGGCTCGAGGAACCGAGCGTCCCGGTCCTGCGCCAGTTCGAGCGGTTCCTCCGGGAGCGGGAGGTCGTCGGGCCGGCGGACCTCCTTCGGCTGAGCGCGGCGGCGCTCCACGCCTTCTCCGCGCGAGGATTCTCGCGCGTCGATCACTGGGAACTCCAGCCGGGCGGCTGGCTCCCGCTCCCCGAGCCGACGCACGCGAGCCTCGGCGAACCCGTCGGCCACTTGCTCCGCGCGCTCGCGAGTCCCGAGTGGAGCCGGTTCGCGGACGCGAGGGAGTTCTCGGTCCGGCTCTCGGGTCACGCCAAGGCACGGGCCGACCTCTCGGTCCGCCGGGTCCATCGGGAGCGGGGTCATTCGCTGACCGTCGACCTCCGAGGGACGATCTCGGTGAGCGAACTCGAGGCGCTGGTGCGCGCGCTTCGGGAGCGGCTGCCCGTCCTCCGCTCGGCGGTCACGGCGTTCGAGTATCGCCGGGCCGGCCCGCGAGGACGTTAGATAGTCCCGCTCTTCTCCGCCCGACAGCGATCGATGGCGCGACCTCCCTCGATGATCCAGGTCCGCGAGCTCGACCAGAAGGGCGCGGGCCGGATCGGCCTCGGCGCGGGCCTCGGCCTCGCGGGAGCGATCGTCGCGATCGTCGTCCCGGCGATCTTTCTCTTCATCGCGGCCGACCACCCGATCGGATTCCTCACGATCGACACCACGTTCATCCAGGTGAACAGCATCCTCGTCCTCGCCGGGGCGATCCTGCTCCTGCTCTCGTTGTTCTTCTACCGACGCAGCTTCTCGGCGCTCCGCCGCGTCGACCCGCGGTTCTACGTCGCCTCGGTCCTCTGCATCCTCGGCTCGCTCGGCTTCCTCCTCCTCTTGGTCGCCGCCGCGATCGTCGTCGGCGACTCCTCGAGCCTCCTGGCCTGCGTGAAGGGCTCGCCGAGCCACGCGCTCAGTTGCCTCGAGTCCGGCGAGCCGTTCGGCGCGGTCACCTCGATCCTCGGGTTTCTGCTGGGATGGATCGGGGGCGTCGGCATCATGATCGGCCTGTTCATCGCGGGGAACCGGTTCCGCTCCGGCTCCCTCGGCGCGAGCGCGTTCTTCTACGGGCTGCTCCTGATCATCCTCCTGATCCCGCTCGCGTCGCTGTTCGTCTCGATCCCGTACGACAGCTATCTCCTGCTCCTCTCGCCGGTCTTCGCGCTCATCGCTCCGGGTCTTGCGCTCGGGGGCGCGGCCGCCACGAGGGAGCGGCTCGTGCCGGTCTGACCGGCGCCGTCAGCGGCGCACGACGACCTGGACCTCGGTACGGGACCAGGCCCTCGCGTCGCGCCACGGGTCGCGGTCGTAGAGCTCGCGGTACGCGCCGATCGACCGGATCGTCTTGTCGCGCTTCCGCCACCGGAGCCAGTCCGAGACGCCGTGGTAGACAACGGCTGGGGAGACGACGTCCGGGTCGAACACGACGCTGGCGACCGAGCAGGCGGGGAACGTTCGGACCCGGATCGGTCCCTCGGAGCGAGCGGGACCCCGGAGCTCGATCGAGACCTCCCAGGTACGGGTGCCGGGCTCGCGGAAGATCCACCGGCCGGTCCGGAGGCCCCGGGCCCTCGCCCACTTCGCCACGCGACCGAACTCGGTACGGATCCGTCGCTCGTTCCAGGGGCCCTTCCAGGAGAGGGAGGCAACGCGGTACGCGGGCGACTTCTTCCACTTGAAGTCGACGACCATCTTCGACCCCGCTCACCCCGAGCACGTCCCGGCTCTTAGGAGGCACGTACGGCGGGGCGGGCGGGACGGGACCCGGTGCCCCGGGCCCCGGAAAGAGTTCACTCGGCGGCGGGAGCGAGGGCTTCGGGGTTCTCGGCGAGCGGGACGCTCGTGGAGTAGGCGGACGCCTTCCGCCGGTAGCCGATCTCGACATCGCTCCCGACCGGATAGCTCGACAGCGCGCCCACGAGGTCGCGCACGTTGCGGACCTCCTTCGGGCCGACGCGGGTGATCACGTCACCGGCCTTCAGCCCGGCCTTGTGGGCGGGCGAGCGCGGGGCGACCTCGCCGACGAGCAGGCCGGAGTTGACCTCGAGCCCGTAGCGCAGGGCGACCTCGGGGCGGAGCTCGGCCACCGTCACGCCCATCCAGGGACGCACGATCCGCCCCTTCGACCGGAGCTCGTCGGCGATCCGGGCGACGGCGTGGATCGGGATCGCGAACCCGACGCCCTGGGCGAACGGCACCATGGCGGTGTTCACTCCGACGACCGATCCCGAGAGGTCGACCAGCGGACCGCCGGAGTTGCCGGGGTTGATCGCGGCGTCGGTCTGGATCAGCCCTTCGAACACGAAGTCGGAGCCCGGCAGGGGCCGCCCGAGCGCGCTCACGACGCCGGTCGAGACGGTCGGCCCACCGGGCAGTCCGAGCGCGTTGCCGATCGCGAGCACGATCTGCCCGACCCGCAGCTCCTCGGAGCGGCCGAGCCGCGTCGCGGGGAGCCCGGCGGCGTCGACCTTCACGAGCGCGAGGTCGGTCACCGGGTCGCCCCCGACGACCTCCCCGCCGAGCTCTCGTCCGTCGGCGAGCTCGACGCGCAACTGCGCGGCGCCGTCAACGACGTGCTGGTTGGTCACGAGGTACCCCGCCGGATCGATCACGAAGGCGGACGCCTGCGACTGGGCCCCGAACGGGCCGCCCCAGCGACCGCGGCGGACGAGCCGAAGGCTCTCGACGGAGGCGACCGCCGGTCCGACCGAGTCGACCGCCGAGGTGATCCGTGCCTCGAGCTCGGTGAGCGCCACGGGCGTCACTCCGCCGCGCTCCGCGCGCGCGGTGGCCACGGAAGGCTCGGCTGGGGCCCGACCGGAGGAGAGGCCGGGATCGGTTCGAACCCGGGCATCGAGGACATCGCACTCACTCCTCGAGGAGCGACTCGAGCTTCGCGTAGAGCTGCTCGAGCTCCTTCTCCTTCTTCCGGCCGCCCTCCCACCGGGCGTTGACGATCTCCACGAGGACGTCCGCGACCTTGTCGAGCCACGGGCCCTCCTGGGCGTCGAAGCGCTTCTTCAGCTTCTCCCGGAGCAGCTCGTTGTGCGCCCGGTAGGCGGTCCAGACCCACGGACCGTAGTGGTTTCGTCCCTCTCCGTCTTCGCTCAGATGCGTCATCGTCTCACTGCTTGGAACCGTCGGTTCCGTGGGAGGTCACGGTCCGCCCGAGGATATTGAGCGGGTCGAACGCCGACCGGTCACACTCCGCCCCACCCTCCGCCCGGCGGCACTTGGTGGCGGACCCGTTACCTGTCGGTTAAATCGGCCGCCCCCGATAACGGTCCGATGGAGCGGCCGCAGAACGCCGATGCGACTTCGCCGAGCGGCCGGCTCGACGACCGGGTGTTGGTCGCGCTCCAGCGACTGAACGGCCGGATCGCGTTCAACGGACTGCGGCGGACGCTCGGCGCCCACCCGGAGTCCTTGTCGCGCGCCCTCCACCGGCTCGAGCGCGAGGGGCTCGTCGAGCACAGCGCCGGCGGCTACCGCGCTCTCCTGGACGCGCCGAAGGTCGACCCCGCGAGCGCGATGTCGCTCCGGCCGATCGCGCACGTGCGCATTCCGGTCGGGAGCGTGCCCGAGTCGGTCCTCGCCCGCCTCTCGGGCCGGTGGTTCGGCAACCTCCGATGGGTCGGCGTGATCGACCGACCGTCCCAGCGGCTGTTCGTGTGGGCGCGCCGCGACGGCTCGGGATACGTGATGCTGGGCATCCACGGCGGCAGCCTGCGAGTCTACGTCCCCGAGAGCCCCCGGGACCCGGACCCCGCGGAAGCGGAGGACGCCGCCTACGAGCTCCTCGGCCACGCGGTCGGAGCGCTCCGACCGACGAGCCGCGACGACGACCTCGTGATGCTCCGCGCCGACCCGGTCGCGACGGAGGCTCCGGCAGCGGACAACTAGGGTCGGTCGCCTAGAGTGCGGCCCCGCACGTCGGACAGCGGCCGTCGACCTCGTTGCCGAGCGAGCCGCAGTAGCGGCACCGGATCTTCACGACCTGGCGCTCGATCGTGTGCATGACGACCGGCGCCGCGCCGGGGGTCGGCATCGAGTGCTTCGCGGTGGCGATCGCGGCGACCCAGGCGTCGGGGTCGAGCACGTCGAACGCCGGCCGACCCGCGACGAGTTCGAGCTGCAGGCGCGGGCGGCCAACCCGACCCTTTCGGACCGCGGCGTTCCGCACGTGCGAGAGCGGCGTCTCGAGCACGGTCACCGTTTCCTTCCCCCGGACGAGGCCGCGGACGAGTCCCTGCGAG
Source organism: Thermoplasmata archaeon (assembly GCA_030039715.1). Classification (GTDB taxonomy): domain Archaea; phylum Thermoplasmatota; class Thermoplasmata; order Lutacidiplasmatales; family UBA184; genus Lutacidiplasma. The sequence goes on from JASHVA010000079.1 coordinate 37,454, forward strand.
ACGTTCGTCTCGAACACCAGCCGGTGCGTCGTGAGGTAGAGCACTCCGGGCCCCCGGTACGACTCGGGTCCGTAGTTCTCGATCACCGCGTACGAGCTGCGGAGCTTGCTCTCTCCCGGGTGCAGCAGCATTCGGCGCTCGCTAGACCACCCGCGGACCCCTTAAGAGCGTGGCCGCGCGCGCGGCCCGCGGAGTCGCCTACCACCCGACCGGCACCCCCCGGTTCCGCTCGTCGAGCCAGCGCTTCAGCGGGGCGAAGTACTCGAGCATCCCGTCGGCGCTCATCCGCCGCTCCCCGGTGAGGGCCTCGAGGGCGTCCGGCCACTCCCGGCTCGCGCCCATCTCGAGCATCGCGCGGAGCCGGTCCCCGGCGACCCTGGACCCGTAGATCGAGGCCCGGTGGAGGGGGCCGGAGTCGGCGGTGGCTCGGGCGAGCGCCCGATGGAACTGGAACTGCAGGATGTGGGCGAGGAAGTAGCGCATGTACGGCACGTTCGCGGGCACGTGGTACTTCGCCCCCGGGTCGAACTCCTCCTCGCCGCGGGGCCGACCGGGCGCCACCCCCTGGTAGCGGCGACGGACCTCCCACCAGCTCGAGTTGTACTCCGAGGGGCCGACCTCCCCCGAGAAGACCTGCCATCGCCACGCGTCGACCGCGAGTCCGAACGGGAGGAATGCGATCTTCTCGAGCGCCCGCTCGAGGAGGAGCCCGACGTCGTCGGCGAACCGCGCTCCGTCCGGGGCGAGCCCGATCCTTCGGAGGTATTCCGGCGTGACGGAGAGCGCCACCGTGTCGCCGACCGCCTCGTGGAACCCGTCGTGCGCGCTCTCCCGGAAGAGGAACGGCAGGCGGCCGTAGGCGCGCTGGTAGTAGTTGTGCCCGAGCTCGTGGTGGATCGTTTGGAAGTCCTCGCCGGTCACCTCGATGCACATCTTGATCCGCAGATCGTCGACGAAATCGAGGTCCCAGGCGCTCGCGTGACAGACGACCTCCCGGTCCCGGGGTCGCGTCAGCATCGAGCGTTCCCAGAACGTCGCGGGAAGCGGCGGGAGGCCGAGCGACACGAAGAACCGCTCGGCGTAGCGCACCATCTCCTCCGCGCTCGTCTTGCGCTCGGTCAGGGCGCCGGTGAGGTCGAAGTACTCGCCGCCGTCGGGCGGGGCGAGGAGGGGGTAGACCTTCTCCCACGACTGGGCCCACATGTCCCCGAGCAGGTGCGCCGGGATCGGGCCGTCCGAAGGAACGCGTTCGTCGCCGTACGCCGCGCGCAACCGCGCCCGCGTGTAGGCGTGGAGCGAGACGTAGAGCGGACGGACCTCGCTCCAGAGGCGCTCGACCTCCCGAGCGAACTCGGCCGGGTCCATGTCGTACTTCGAGCGCCACATCGCGCCCGTGTCCGGGAAGCCGAGCTCGCGCGACCCGCGGTTCGCGAGCTCGACGTACCGGGTGAACTCCGATCGAACTCCTCGGCCGACGCGGTGCCATCCGGCCCAGGCGTCTTCGAGCACCTCGGGGTCCCGGCTGGTGTAGAGGATGCGGGAGAGCCCCTGCACGTCGAGGGCGTCGGAGCCCCCGCGGGGCGTGTACCGGCCCCGGGAGTAGGTCCCTTGCATCGACGCGACGAGACGAGTCAGCTCTCTCGACTCGGCCGGGTCGGCCGGGGCGCAGACCGGGAGGAACTGGCGGAGGAGTACGAGCTTGCGCGCCGAGTCCGGACTCATCGCCACCCCCGCGAACCGGCGGGACTCCTTCGCCAGCGCCACCGTGAGGTCGATCACGCGCGCGTTGGCTCGGGCCGCGAGTGCTTCGCTGTCGGGGTTGATGTACGTCGCGAACACCCAGTCGGCCTGCTGGGCCTCGCAGCTCCGATCGAGAAGCTCCGACTCGGCTCGGTGGAGGAACGCCTCGAGCTCGGAGCTCGCCGGGAGTTCGACGTCCATTCTCCCCCCCGAAGCAGGATCCGCCTTAACGCCCCCGCGACCGGACCGCGGTCCGACGGTCCGGTCAGCGGGTTGTCCGCCACCCGTCCCTCTCGTGGAACGGGGGCCGGACCCCTCCGCTTCCACTCCAAGCTCGGGGTTTATGTACGACGGGCGTCTGACACCCCCAGAGAGACGGTGTCGGACACGTCCGATTCCCGCGAGATGCTCGCCGCGGCCCCCATCGGAAGCTGGGGGGTCGACGGGACCCGGTATCCCCTCGCCATGATCCCGTGCCTCGGTCCCCGATACGACCGGAACGGTTTCCCGACCTACCCGGGCCGGTCCGAGGACGAATGAGCGGAGCGCTGCGCAAGCTGCCTCCGGCTTCGCGCGAACTGCCCGCCGCCCCCTCGGCGGTGGAGCCGAAGCTGTTCCTGGGCCAAGCGACGCCCCGGGGCTACGGAGTTCGACCGAAGCTCTCGCCCGAAGCCGCCGCTGCGTTCGCGACCTACGTCGATTCCGCCCGAGCCCGGGCGGCGGTCGAGGGCCGCACGCTCGTCTACACGGTGCGCTGGGGCTAGGCCTCGCCCTCGTTCCCGCCGTCGAGCGACTCGTCCAATCGCGGCGCGACGGTCTCCGGGGCGAGCCGTCGGGCGCGGGGCCGCGCCTCTTCGAGCGCGAGCTTCGAGAGCTCGTCGGCCCGAACGTTCTCGGTCCGGGGCACCCACTCCCAGTCGACCCGGGCGAACTCTCGGGCCAGCCGGGCGAGCCACTCGTGGTAGGCGTGCAGATGCTCGGTCCGGACCTGGTACTCTCCCTGCATCTGCCGGATCACGAGCTGACTGTCCCCGATCACCACGACCGGACCCCGGAATCCGAGGGCCCGCAGCCGCTCGAGCGCGCTCGTCGCGGCGACGTACTCGGCGACGTTGTTCGTCGAGCGTTCGGAGAACGGCGGCGCCGCGAGGCCCCGCCCCTCCTCGTAGAGCCCCTCTCCCTCGAGGGTGTAGCCGTAGGTGGCGATCCCTGGGCCCTTGGGAGGTTGGCACGCCCCGTCGAAGTGGACGCGCACGGCGCCCCCTCCCACCGTGGCGACCCCCCGCGGCAGCGCGTCGTCTCCCATCGATCTCTCCTACACCCGCCGCCCGAGCGCGGGGCTCGGCCCGGGACGGGCGGTGAGTCGCACGCAGTTGCAAAACGGTTCCGGGCGGGCGCACGCCGGGCACGTCGCGCGATCGAGGACGATCCCGAGGGGTCGACCGCAACTGCGGCAGGCCCGGGCCCGCGCGCAACGCGGGCACTGGGCGAGGTCCGGCGCAATGATCGTGCCACAGAAACGGCAGGCGACGGCCTCGTTCGGATGGTAGGCGATCGGCGGCGCCGCTCCGAGCGGCCCTCGCCGGGGATCCGGGCGCACGCTGCCGAGGTCGGGGTTGCCGAACGCCCCCCCCACGGTCGTGACGCGCGGGTCGTCGGAGATCGATCCGATCAGCACGACGCCGAGGGCCGGGGCGATCAGGTAGAGTCCCGCCTCCTGCTCGAGGTCGAACTGCTCCTGACCGGTGACCGCGATCGGGAAGGCGATGAGCGCGAACGCGAAGAGGAGGATCCCTACGCCCACGCCGATGATCGCCCGGTTCATGGACGCCCGCGGCGCCCAGAGGGCCGTCCGCGGAGCGAAGTTAGCGGAGGGGGTGAGATAAATCCGCGTTCGTAGCGCGAGAGCGCGTCGACCTCCGGAGCGTTTTTAGTCTCGCGGGAAGGTCCGGCGGGCATGGCGAATCCGACCGCGACCCTGCGCACGACGCTCGGCGATATCCGCATCGAACTGTTCTCGGACCGTGCCCCCAAGACCGTCGAGAACTTCGTCTCGCTGGTCAAGAAGCACTTCTACGACGGGACGACGTTCCATCGGGTGATCCCCGGGTTCATGGTCCAGGGCGGGGACCCGAAGGGCGACGGCACGGGCGGTCCGGGCTACACGATCAAGGACGAGTTCCACCCGACGCTCCGCCACGACGGACCCGGTGTGCTCTCGATGGCGAACGCCGGACCGAACACGGGCGGGAGCCAGTTCTTCATCACGGTCGCCAAGACCTCGTGGCTCGACGGGAAGCACGCGGTGTTCGGCCGGGTCCGGGGCGGCCAGGACGTCGTCGAGAAGATCGTCGCCGTGCCTCGGGACGGGAACGACCGCCCGAAGACCCCCGTCCGGATCGTCGAGGCGACGGTCCAGGGCGCGTGATTCCCGCCTACGGCGGGAAGTCGAACGGCCAGCGCTCCCGCGGGTGGTTCACGTCCTCGATCAGCGTGATCGCGCCGGCGCCGAGCGCGAGCGCGGGCACGATGAGGAGCAGCAGGATGAGCAGGGAGTACCCGATCGAGATCGTCACGTCCGAGCCCGGGATCGTGAGGTGGTACGTCGCGTCGAGCAGGATGAGGTAGAGGTACACGATCGTCAGCGCGGAGGTCGCGATCGACAAGGCGCCGAACGCCGCGCTCGGCCGGGCGATGTACCGGGCGACCGCCAGGACCGTGATCGCGATGCCGAACACCTCGACGGTGAAGATGGGGATCGGCAGGTCGATGCCGTGGGCCTGTAGGAACGTGAGGATGGCGACCGGCACCCCGATCAGGATGAGCACGAGCGGGATCAAGCGCAGCGCCCCTCCCAGAATCCGCCAGCCGAGCGACGGGATCTGGTAGGTTCCGGGGGGCGGGCCTCCGGCGGCGGGCGGGGCGGCGCTCGCGGGGGACGCGCTCACGGGATCGGCTCCGGCGGGAGCGGAACGGTCTCCCCGTTCTCGACGTACTCGGAGGTGACCTGCCCTCCCGCGGGGTTGCAACCGGTCGCGAGCGCGACGTCCTGCGTCTGGTCGTACGCCTCTCCCGACGGCACGTCCAGCGCGAACCCGCCGCTCCCGCACTCGGCGTCGCCGGCCGAGAGGACCTGGTAGTTCAGGTCCCCCACGTCGGCGTAGCTCGCGTCGTCCGCGAAGGTGACGGTGACGGGAATCTCCGCGACCCCCATCTCCTCGAAGGGGGTGCCGACCGACACCGTCAGGTTGTCGAACGGGGCGCCCCAGGCGCGCTCGGTGTCGACCCCGATCGAGACGGAGAAGAGGTAGGCGTAGCTCGCGTTCCCCCAGACGTTCCAGTCGAGGTACTGGTTCTCGGTGAGGAGGTCCTCGCTGCTCGCGGAGAGCGGCACGTAGAGCGCGACCGGGAAGAGGGCGCTCCCCCCGGCCGGTATCGACTCGGGGGCCGTCGAGGAGTCGACGAGCGAGGCGCCCGTCGCGTTCAGCACCAGGAAGTGGAGCGCGAAATCCTGGATCGCGAAGTACGTCGGGTTCGTCAGGCTGAACGACGTCGTGATGCCCACGGTGTCGTTCGGCTCGAGGACCGACGACGAGCTCCCAACGCCGGGCTTCGCCTTCACGACCTGGACGGCCGAGTACGCCACGAACGCGACGAAGACGACGATCAGCACGAGCGCGATCGTCGACGCCCGCCGGAACGCGCGGGCCGCCCGCCACAGGCCGGGCGGGGTCGGAGGTTTGTGATAGAACGGGCTCGCCACGGGGGCCGCCTGTCGTTAATTCAGGGCAGGGTCCTCTTTGAATACCTGTCGGAGGCGCCGTAAGGCTCGCGAACGCCCGGACCGCGACGCCGCTCCCGATTTCGA
>JASHVA010000080.1 GCA_030039715.1 Thermoplasmata archaeon
AGGAGCCACTTCTCCTCACCGGGTCGGAGCGCCTTCTCGCTCCACGTTCGTTGGTGGCCCAGGAAGGAGCGCCGGCCCATGACGACCGTCGTGACGTCGTCGAACCGGTCGTACCACATATGCCGGAAGAGCGCGGTCACCCCTTCCGAGCGCCGATCCGACCCCGGGTACTTCGGGAACTCGCCGCGGCCGTCCAGTGTCATGTACACGTTCGCCGTGATCCTTCGCATCTTCTCCTCCCCCAATCGTTGCGCGCCTCGAGGCCCCTCGGACACTCGACGACGCGAGCGCATGCATAAATCGACATATATCCCTTTAGGCATGATAGGCCCGTGCCCGACGTCTTCCGGCTGCTGGCACCGCCCTCGCGACGCCATCTTCTCGAGGCGCTGCGGGACGGGGAGCGGTCCGTCCACGACCTGGTCGAGCGCACGCGCATGTCCCAGCCTTCGGTCTCGAAGCAGCTGCGCATCCTCCGCGAATCGGGCCTGGTCTCCCTTCGCTCGGAGGGACGCCACCACTTGTACTCGATACGGGGGCGCTCGCTGCGGGAGGCCTCCGAGTGGCTTTCCTACTACGAGCGATTCTGGGAAGGGGGCCTGAAGCGAATGGACGAAGCGCTCCAACGGGAGCCCGGTCCGAGAGCGCGGAGGAAGCCGTGAGGTCACCGAGCGAGACGGCGACCGCGGTCCGGATCGAGAAGGTCCTGCACGCTCCTCCCGAGCGCGTTTTTCGCGCCTTCCTCGAGCCCGAGCTGATGCGTCAATGGATCGCCCCGGACGACCTGCACGTCGATCGACTCACCGTGGACCCGCGCGTCGGCGGACGCGTCGAGGTCTGGCATTCCCGCGACGGCGAGGGTACCGGAAAGTTCGAGGGGCGGTTCGTCAAGATCGACCCGCCGCGGGAGCTCGTCTACCACTGGGCCTTCGTCGGAACGGAACCGGAGAAGGGGGAGTACTTCGACACGCTCGTCACGGTCCGGCTCCGCGCGGGGCGCGACGGCGAGACCGAAGTCACGGTGGTCCATGAGAGGCTGGCCGAGCTCCGCCGGGGGGCGCCCCACGTCTACCACCGGCTCCTGCCGGGATGGGAGAACTGCCTCGACAAGCTCGGACGCGCGGCGCGGGGCGCCGCGGCGGTCCCGCATCGTGGCCCCGAACCGGATGGGTCACGCGATCCAGCGGCCGGATAACTCCCCCGGAGCGACGCGCGCGCCCGAACCGCTGCCTCTGGGTCGAGGCGACGTCGACGGAGAGCCGCTTCCGAACCGAGGACTTCGCAGGTCGCTCGTCGGCCGGCCGAGCACTCCCCTCCCGGTGGTGTTTCCCCAACCGGCGCTGCGGGTCCGGCCCGTGCCCGATTCAGGTCGATGGGCGCGAGCCGGTCCCCGCGCTCCCCGATCGTGGCCGACGGCCCGGTCGCGGAGCCGCCTTCCGGGGCGCCCCGAACGCAGTGTAGGTTACGCCGTGCGGTCCGATGCGGTCCTCCCAAGCGAAGCGACCACCGGTCAACGCGCAGAGTTCCTTCACTTTCCGATTCTTCTCGGGTTGGGAGAGCGAACGAAATCCGGCTCGCTCCTCTTCGGTCCAGCGTCGACCCATCGCCGCGCGAAACAGATCCGCGAACGAGTATCGGCAGGGGAACCAAGCCAAGGAATCGTCGCCCATCGGATCGGAAATCCGTCGCGAGCATACATAAGCTGGACGGCGAGGGGCCGCTCCGATCGCACGGTTCGGGTCGCACCCATGGCCGGCGCGGTCCGACGCACTTCTTCCCGCGGACCACGTTCGACAGGAGGTCGGCCGAGGCCGCGCGTACGGATTCGCTCGCCACCGGCCGAAGCGTTCTTTTCCGCCCCGGGCTTGTCCGGGGTGGTCGCGTCCGCGATGAATCTCGTCTCCTTCCTACCGGCCGCCACGGAAATGGCGTTCGCGCTGGATCTGGGTTCCCAGGTCCGGGCGGTCAGCCACGAGTGCGACTACCCGGCGGAGGCGCGGCAGAAGCCGGTGGTGGTCCGGCTCGCGGTCGACCTTACCGGTCTCTCCCCCCGGGAGATCGACGCACGGGTGAGCCGGCAGCTCCACGACCAGGGCACGCTCTACCATATCGACGAGGCCGTGCTTCGCGAGGCCTCGCCGGACGTCGTCATGACCCAGAACTTGTGCCAGGTCTGCGCGCCCTCGGGCAACGAGGCGAGCCGGGCACTCGCGCTCCTGCGTCCACCGCCGGAGGTCCTCTGGATGACGCCGCATTCCGTGTCCGGAATCGCCGACAACATTCGGGAGTTGGGAGCGACGGCCGACCGGGAGACCCGGGCCGCCTCGCTCGCGGAGTCGGTGGAGGGGACGATGACTCGGCTCACGCGCGAGAGCCGGGGCCTCCCGCGGCCACGGGTGTTCTGCCTCGAGTGGGTCGAACCGATCTTCGGGGCGGGGCACTGGGTGCCCGAAATGGTCGAAGCCGCGGGCGGCGTGGACAGCCTCGCCCGCCGCGGCTCAGACTCCGTGCGGATTCCGTGGGAGCAGGTGCGCCGTTACGACCCGGAAGTGCTGATCGTCTCACCGTGCGGCTACCACCTCGGGCCGGCCCGGGCCGCGGCCGAGAAGCTTCTTCTCGAACCGGGCTGGGAAACGCTCTCCGCCGTCCGGAACGGACGGGTGTACGCGGTCGATGCGGACTCTTATCTCTCGCGACCCGGGCCCCGCATTGCGGACGGCGCCCGCCTGCTCGCGCATCTGCTGCACCCGGACGAGTTCGATTGGACCGGTCCGGGGGACGCGTTCGCCGCAGTCAGTACCTGATTCGCCGCACGCGGGGACACGGCCGATGCAGCTCGTGGCGCCGGGAAGTGGTCACGGGCCCGCCGGGATTCGAGCCCGGGTTTGAGGCTCCGACAGCCGCCGTGATCTCCAGGCCGTATCACGGGACCGCGCGCGAGTGAGCCGCGTCGGAATGTGGTCGACGAGGAACCCAAGAGAGGCGCCGGGTGGGACTTTCCACTCGCGGTCGATCAGCCCGGTCGCACTCGCTCGTTATAAGGCGCGATGATGCGTTCTCGCCCGAGGAATTCGAGTGGGGACGGAAGTCGACGGGCTCCGTGCCTGGTTCGGGTACATTGCCCGGGCAAGACGGGGTTATCTCGCCACCTTCGGGCAGCTCCGCGCTGAGGAGCTCGCCCGGGACCGAGGGGCGTCCCTTCCCAGCATGGCCGAGATATTCCTCCACTCGAGCGATGCGATGTTCGTTTGGGTCCGAAGGTGCTCCGTTCGTCCGATTGCGGATCCTCCCGAACCCCGGCGAGGGCCCGCGACGCTCGCGCATCTCTTCGAATTCGACGCGTACGTTCAGGCAAGAGTTCAGGAGTTCATGGATTCATTGCGAGCGGAAGACCTGGATCGGCCGGTTCGGATCCGGGCGGACCGATCGAAGGAGTACGACTATGATATTCCCGTGCGGGACGTCCTCTGGCACCTCGTCGAGGAGGAGCTTCAACACCGCGGGGAACTCAACGCCCTGCTATGGCAGATCGACGTGGACGCACCGGTCTACGACTGGATCGACTGGGCCGGCGAACTCGGCCGTTCCCTTCGGCCCGACCCCCGGCGGACTAAGAGTGAGTAGCCCTGGAACCTGTCAGAGGGGTCTCGAGCCCGCGACGGCACCTTTCTCTGACGGGATGGGCCCGCCGGGATTCGGACCCGGACTTGGTGCGTCGAACGGGCCGGAGGCAGGGAAGACCGCTCGAGCGCAACTCGGCTCAACGACAGAATTTGCGGCGACTATCCGCCCGCGTGCCCCGCACCGTCGCACTATCCCGGCGTACTCCCGACCTCGCCCGAGCGACTCTCTCGCAGCCTTAGCCTATGCCCTTCGGCCACTTGCCCTCGGTGACGTCGAGCGATGACTTTACGACCCGAGCCAGTCCGTCTCCGGAAGTCCTTTGAAGTGAGGATCGCCCGTCAATACCGACCCCTGCAGAGTGCGAGCCATCGAGAGAATGACCGAATCCGACAACCCCGGCGGGTCGAGGCGCCGCGCCCGTGCGCTCCGGCGAAGTTCGGACTCTGCCTCGAACACCCCGACCGCGACGTCCACCGTGATCGGGACCACCTCGCTCAGGGTCGAGATATCTCGGATCTTTTGCCGGATGACGTCTTGATCGACCCGGCTCCGGGCGAGCTTTCGCGCGACTTCGGCCAGCACCAGATCCGGCGTGGCCACTACGTCGGCCCGGGACAGTGCCTCGCGTACCCTCCCCTCGTGGACCGACCCCGTCAAGAACTCGATCCACGCGAATGAGTCAACGATCACGATCAATCCGATCCGCCTCGCTGAACCGGCTCACCTTGCCCCGTAGGCTTCCCGACAAGCGATGGATGATTGCTCCCCGTTGCAGTTTGAGCACCTCTCGGATGGTCTCGTCCGCGGTCTCGGTCTGAAGCGCTCTCTGGACCCGCTCGAGTTCGGACAGGGTATCCCGGGAGACTCGGACCGTCGTGGCTCCGGCGCTCATGGTAATGAAGTATATTGCGTAGCATATATGATTGCGACCCGTCGCCCGAACGAGGATGACACGGTTAGTCTTCAAGCACGGGTGCCTCGGATCGGGACTTCGGTGGACCCTCGCTTCCCTTTCCGAGAGGGACGAACCCGGCGATGGGAGGGCGACTCGGACCAGCACCGGCTGACTCGCCTCGTGGACCGAACTCCGAAGGAATGCCGCAGCGCGGGCAGTGGAATGTGCTGCTTATGACTCAGTAGAACTAGCCCCTTCCCCACTCGTTTGCGACGGCGAGCCAGAGGAAGAATAGCCCGAGAAAGACACAGAAGCCGGTCGCAACGACCGGAGGCAGGTTGTCGGGTGTTGGAATTGTAGAAGATTCGAAGACGAGCGCGGCGGCAAATGCAACGACCACGAAGCTGACGAAGACAACGGTTCCGAGCTTCACGGAGTCGATTCACAATTCGCGGTGCGGGACATCATCGGTCGATTCAGCGGGTACTGACGATCTGGACCGTCGCCTCGCCCCCGGGGTAGCCACAGAGCCTCGTAGCTTCGAAGAGGCCATGGGAACTTCTCCTGGGAAGTTGTCCTCAAAGTCCCCCGTCCCGCTCTTGACTCGAATAGGAGGTGCAGGTGTCGCCCGACGCGTCCACGATAAGCGAGACCAATGACTTCAATCCAAGGATGATTGGCTGTCGGTTTCCCGAGGGTCGGTCTGCGCCCCTCCCTCAGGCGGGGGAAGGCCGCCGGCCTGGGTTCCATAAGGAAAGTGTGGCGGGCCCGCCGGGACTCGAACCTGTTCCGGTAAGGAAAGATACCGTCGCGAGCCGGCATCGGCTACCGCGCCTCCTGCCCCAAGGACCGCGGGGGCGGCAGCGCCTGATCGAGGACCCGCATGGCGGAAACCATGTCGTCGTTTCTCAGGGCGAGGTACCGAATCGTCGTCTTCGTGTCCTGGTGTCCAAGAAAGTCGCTGATCACCTCGAGCGGTACCCCCTGGGTCCAGAGCGTCCGTCCGAACGTCCGCCGCAGGGCGTGGTTCAGGTTCCAGGACATTCGAATCCCCGCGTCCTCGAAGGCCGGTCGTATCAGGCGCTCGTCGACGTACCAGCGTCCCCACGTGCGGAGGGATCCCGCGGGACCGGGACCCGGCTCAAATCTGCCGTCGCTCCTCGAGATGTCGCGACCGGATCCGTCGTAGCAGCACGAGGGTGCACCCGACCAACGAACCCGTCCAGACGAGGATCCCGAGCAGGAGGGGCACCCAGCCGAGGGGTACCGTTGCCGTGCCGAGCTGCACGGTCGGGGTGTTCCCCGAGTACCCTTGGTAGAGGAGCGAGGTCAGGTCGTTGAACGGCGAGCCGTAGAGGAACCATCGGGGGAGCGCGACGTACACCTGGGCGTTGCCGAGGACGAACGACAGCACGAGGGGGACGTAGCCGACAAAGTCTGCGCTTCGGAGGCCGAGGTGGTTGATCGCCAGCAGGGTCAGCGTCGACGAGAGGGCCATGAAGAAGGCCCCTCCCACCAGCGACACGCCCAGCAAGGCCACCGGATCGACGGGCACCAGCGTAGTGGCGAATCGCAGTCCGAACATCCCCGCGGTCGCACCGAGCAACACGACGTTGAGGACCAGCCCGAGCAGCGCGGAGCCTCCGACGAGCGAACCGAGGTATCCGGCGGGCGTGAGCCGGCTGTACCGGAACGCGTAGGCCAGCGCCGACGAGCCATAGGCGTACGATCCCGCGATCACCGCCGCGAGCAGGCTGAGGGCGATCAGCACGACCACCGCGTACCACGAAGTCGTGTAGGCGACGGCCGCCGATCGGGCCGATCCGACCCCCTGCGACTCCAGGAACGCGCCGATCCCCAGCCACATGGCCATGAACGCAACGGCCCAGAACCAGAGCGAGCCGTTGGTGAGCATCGCCTTCGCGTACCATCGCGTGAGGTTCATGCGAGCGACTCCACGAGCGCGTTGAGGCTCGTCGCGCTCTTCACCGGCCGGTCACCGGCGTCCCGCGTCACCGAGAACGTGCCGAGCGACGTTTCCAGCACCGCGAGCGCCTCCGGGGCGACCCCGCGGGTCAGGTAGAGCCGGTCCAGCTCGGCGACCGAGAACGGCCCGAGCAGCCTTCCCTCGAACATCAGGCCGAGGCGCCAGCCGGAGAACGACCCGAGCAGCTCGAGCTCATGGGTGTTCAGCAGGACGTCCGCTGACAGCTCCTGCAGCAGGCGTACGAGCCGTCGGCGTCGGGCAAAGTCGACGTTGTCGAACGGCTCGTCCAGCAGGACCAGCCGGGGCTGGAAGCAGACCGCGAACAGATCGCCGACGAGCTTCTGCTGGCCGGTCGAAAGCTCGTGGAGCCGCTTGCCGAGGACCGGGTCGAGCTCGAACTCGCGGAGGCGGCCCTCCATCTCGGCCGGATCGCCCCCCTTCAGCAGCGCGTACAGACGCACCAGGTCACGGACCGGCAGCGACATCAGCCGGTAGACCTCCGCGAGGTTCGTCGACAGCCCCGGATCCCCCTGGATCGTGCGCACGTCCCTTCCGTCGAGCGAGATCGCGCCGGCGGTCGGACGGATGAGTCCGAGGATCGAGCGGATGAGCGTCGTCTTGCCGCTGCCGTTCGCCCCGACCACCACCATCTTCGCTCGATCAAGCCGGAGGTCGATCCCCCGCACGGCCGGGGTCGTGGCGCCCGGAAACGTGACCTCGAGTCCGCGGACCTCGAGCACGACCGAGCTAGGCCGCCCGAGACCTTCTACCCACGAGAAAGTCCAGGCGCTGGACCCTTGCGCTCGGCGACCGTTGGGCGGGCCGCGACGACCCGAGCGAGCTCGCGGGCGAGCTCGGCGTACTTTGCCAATCCTTGCGGCGTGATCTCGACCCGGAGACGCGGTCCCCCCAGCGTGAACACCATCCGGGTCCGGACGAGGCTCGCCGACTCCAGCTGCTCGAGGTGGTGGCCCAGACTGCCTTTGGAGGTCCCCGTCAGCTCGAGAAGGTCCGAGAACGCGAGCGCGCGGTTCATCCCGAGCGAGATCAGGATCAGCACGCGGATCGAGTTCCGCAGCGGCTCCTGCGTGAGGACGTCCCCGAGCGTGCGGAGCCCCGCCCCTTCGGGGTCAGCCGTGGGCGCCACCCGTCATCTCCTCCGGAGCGTGGTAGAGCGCGTACGCCCCGGCGAATGCCCAGGCTCCCGTGGCGACGAGCCACGCGCTCGAGAACAGCCGCGGGTCGCGCGTGACGACCAGGGCCGCGGCGGAGGCCCCGATGCTCACCGCGAACGCGAGGACCGCGAGGGTGGCCTCGGGCGGGACCGGGCGGAACCACGGTCGCGCTTGGAACAGCAGCCAGAGGACGACTCCGCCGACAGAGGCGTCGAGCACGAGGAAGCCGGCGAAGACGTTCACGAACCCCACGACGACCACCAGCGCGGTGATCGCGACCGCCACCCCGAGGACCTGGACGAACCATCGCCGGGCGAGGGGACGCCCTTCCAGCGTGTCGCGCAGGCGACCTGCCCGGGCGGACTGGGCGACGGCCCACCACGTGACCCAGATCACCAGGAGAATCGCGGCCCCTTGCAGGGCGTCGTAGAGCACTGCTTCCGGAAACGTCGCGGAGGAGAGCTCGTCGGCGAAGGTTCCGGGGACGACGAAGAGTACCACGAGGGCGACCGCCCAGCTCAGGTAGTAGATCCCCCATGCTCGGCGCAGCAGGAACCCCTGGAACTGGAGCGCACGTCCCACGACCTGGTCGAGCTCGGTCGGGGCCGGAGGGGTCGCCTCCGGATCCCGGGCTGCTGCAGCGAGGTCCGGACTCTCCCGCGAGTGCTCGGAGCCGGGGCGCCCCGTGTTCATCGTTCCCGCCTGCGACGCGCGGGCCCGCGCGCGGAGCACCGCCCCGGGTCCGCCCTACGGCTTTGGTCCCGTTCGGGGCCCGATCGCCTCCCCGGCGCCGGTATGCGTCCGGACTCTCCGTCGAACACCGACCCTCTCGCCCCACGTCGGACTCGTGAATCGGGCCATGGCGATCCGCTACCTTCAGGGTTGCCTCGGTCTCTCGGCGCGCGGCTAGGATCGGCGCCGGGCGGGCGATGTCGCCGGGGCGTATCCGCGCCCCACGTCCCGACGGGGTCCATCATCGATGTCTTCAACTAGGACCGGCTCGGCTCGCTCCGACCGGAGACCAGCGGGACGGGATGGGAAGGGACCACGAGCTCACCCCCGAAGTCATGCCGGACGCTCGACCTCATGGGGTTGACCATGGCATTCCGCTTGACCGAGAAGGAGACGGGCGGCGCCTTCTCCATCGCCGATATGTGCGCCCTTCCCGGCGCGGGACTGAGATACCTGCACGGGCACCCGGCCGCGGAGACGTTCATCGTTCTTGAGGGTGAGTTCGAGTTCTTCGGGCGTGAGAACGGCAAGAAGGTCTCGACCCGGATGGGGCCGGGGTCGAACCATCATGCGGCCCCGAACGCGCCGCATGGGGTACGGGACTCCTCGGTCGTGACGACAAGAGGGGTCCCCCCGAGCACAGGTGGAGTCCCGTAGTTCCTCAGCCTCCAGTAGGGGGGTGAGGTGACGACACGGTGAACCGACCCGTCAGGCGACGTCCGGAGGACCTCCCGGACCTCGCCTTCGAGGGGGCCGGCTACAGCCCCAGCGGAATCACGGGCCACCCCGAACGTCTTCAATCCGAGGATGACTGGCCGTCGGTTTTCCAAGGGTCCAGCAAGGTCCTTCCCTCGGGCAGGGAGAGGCCGGCGGCATGGGTTCTATAAGGAAGGTGTTACGGGCCCGCCGGGATTCGAACCCGAGATGGCGCGACCAACGCCATCCCGCTCACCAGCCCCGGCTGGCCCGACGCACTATCAGCACGGTACGCACACCAAGGAACCGCTCCGGTCTGATGTGCAAGCTATGCGACCCCAAGGGAAGACGACGGCGATCCTCGCCGCAGATTGGCGGGGCAGCTCGCCGCTGGATAGCACTGTCCTTCGCGTGGCCCGCCAGGAGTCATCGCATGGGTCCGGTGGTGGCCTGGACGTTTGTGGCCTGCGCTCGGCAAGCCGGCTTCAGGTGGTATCCGACGCAGGTCCATTGTGGCGTGCGAGTCCGTCGATCTTCGGCGTCTTGCTCTGGAATCCTACGGGCCGCGCTCTCAGCCTGCGGGTATCGCGTCATCCACGCGGACTAGCGGCGAAAGCCCCGGTGGGTGAACTTGAACGCGACTTCAGCTTGACGCTCGCCCGCACCGGCGCCCGAATCGGCGGCGGATCGAGCCTGCCGCCCTCACAAATGTCGATGCCCCGGGACGTGCCTTTCCGCTGGGCGTTGAAGGGCTACTTGGGAATGGGGAGCCGCGAACCGTCGGGGAACATGATTCGAAGGCGCTCCTTGAGCGGGATCGTGATGCAGACCACACCGTGGCGCTCGAACGTAGCGAAGCCCAGCGGTCTGCTCGGTTTCCTCCACTTCGCAGCCTCGATAATCTCGGGTTCCGCCGCGTGAATCACTGTCCGGAGCCTCTCGAGGATCGCGCCCCGCCGGTCGGGCACGGCTGCGATGATGGCATTCACATCCGGGCTCCTGGCGGTCACGCCCGCCGTCATCGAGCATGGCCCTTCAGGTCTGTGGCCCGCCGATTGGGCTCG
>JASHVA010000081.1 GCA_030039715.1 Thermoplasmata archaeon
ATGCCGGTCAGCATGAAGCTGCCGAGCGACACGTTGTCGGCGGCGATCGGCCGCTCGCCCTGGAAGACCTTGATCTCGACGCTCGACTGGCTGTCGGCGGCGGTCGTGAAGATCTGGCTCTTGCGGGTGGGGATGGTCGTGTTCCGGTCGATCAGGTGGGTCGCCACTCCGCCCAGGGTCTCGACCCCGAGCGACAGCGGCGTCACGTCGAGCAGGACGACGTCCTTCACCTCGCCCGCGAGCACACCGCCCTGGATCGCGGCGCCCATCGCGACGCACTCCATCGGGTCGACGCCGTGCTCGATCGGTCGGCCGACCGCCTGCTCGAGGAACTTCTGCACGATCGGCATCCGCGTGGGTCCCCCGACGAGCACGATGCGGTTGATCTGCTCCTTCGCGACCTTCGCGTCCCGGATCGCCTGGTCGACGGGCGGACGGCACCGGTCGACGATCGGACGGACGAGCTCCTCGAGCTTCGCCCGACTGAGCGACAGGGAGAGGTGCTTCGGCCCTTCGTTCGTCGCGGTCAGGAACGGGAGGTTGATCTGGGTCTCCATGGTGGAGGAGAGCTCGATCTTCGCCTTCTCCGCCGCGTCCCGGACGCGCTGCATCGCCATCTTGTCCGGGCGGATGTTCACCCCGGAGTCCTTCTGGAACTCCGCAGCGACCCACTCGGTGACCGCGTTGTCCATGTCGGTGCCGCCGAGCTGCGTGTCGCCGCTCGTGCTCATGACCTCGAAGACGCCCTCGCCGAAGTCCATGATCGTGACGTCGAGCGTCCCGCCGCCGAGGTCGAAGACGAGGATCTTCTGGTTCTTCCCGCCCTTGTCGAGGCCGTAGGCGAGCGAGGCGGCGGTCGGCTCGTTGATGATCCGCACGACCTCGAGGCCCGCGATCGCGCCGGCGTCCTTCGTCGCCTGGCGCTGGTTGTCGTTGAAGTAGGCCGGCACGGTGATGACGGCCTTCTCGACCTTCTCCCCGAGGAAGGCCTCCGCGTCGCGCTTGATCTTCTGGAGCAGGTACGCCGAGAGCTGCTGCGGAGTGTACTCCTTCCCGTAGATGCGGTACTTGTAGTCGGTCCCCATCTTCCGCTTGAAGGCGGTGACGGTACCCTCGGGGTTCGAGATCGCCTGGCGGCGCGCGGGCTCGCCGACGATCAACTGACCGTCCTTGGTGAAGGCGACGTAGGAAGGGAACGCCTTCCCGCCGCCGGTCGTGGTTCCCTCGGCGCTCGGGATGATCGCGGGCCGTCCGCCCTCGAGCATCGCCGCGGCCGAGTTGCTGGTTCCGAGGTCGATTCCGATGATCTTCGCCATGGTACGTCTCCGGGCCCCTCCAAGCGCTCGGCCCGGCAGGGTACCCTTATGTCAGCATCGGTAAGACAACTCTTGTATAAAAAGACAGCGAATTTTCTCGGGGAGAGACGGTGCGTCCGAGGGAGGATTCCCGCCGGGACAGGGCGTAGGAGGGTCGGGCGCCGGGCGAGCCGTTTTCTCTTCGGCCCGGCTCGGTTCGCCCGTGACGGAGCCCCGGGCCCTGACACGGCCGAAGACGCTCGTGCCGGTCGTGCTGTTCGACATGGACGACACGATCTTCGACCATTCGCTGACGTGCCGGGACGCCCTCGACCGGATCCGCACGGAGTACCCCGAGTTCGCCGGCCGCCGGCTCGAGGAAGTATGGGGCGAGTACGGCCGCCTGCTCGGCGTCACCCACGTCGACGTGATGCTCGGTCGTCGTGCGTCCGAGGTCGTTCGGGCCGAGCGCTTCGTCCGGCTCGCCGAGTGGGCGGGGCGGCCGATCTCCCTGGCCCGGGCCGACGAGGTCTCCCGCGTCTACCGCGAGCACTACCAGGCACTCCGACGTCCGGTCGAGGGGGCGCCCGAGCTCGTGCGGCGGCTGCACCGGGACCACACGATCGGAGTCGTCACGAACAACACCGTGGCCGAGCAAACGGAGAAGATCGCCTTCCTCGGGCTGGAGAGCGCGATCGATGCCCTCGTTACCTCCGAGGAGATCGGGGCCGCCAAGCCCGATGCGCGCATCTTTCACCGCGCGCTCGAACGGACCGGGGGCCGGCCCGAGGGGGCGGTCATGGTCGGAGACTCCTGGGGGAGCGACATCGTGGGCGCTCGGGCGGCCGGCATCCGACCGATCTGGTTCAACCGGTTCCGGCTCCCGCGGCCGGAAGCCCGCGAGGTCGCCGAGATCCGGTCGTTCCGGCCCGCCCGCCGGGTCGAAGAGCTCCTGGCGGGCCCCTAGGGCCTCCGGGCCCGCGTAGCACTCCGTCGCATTATATTGCGCGGCCGACTGGGCCGGCGATGGTTCGCGCTCCGGAGGCGTGGATACCCGCCGCGCGGAAGGTCCTGCCCGCGATGCGCGCGTGGCGCGTCGCGTTCCACGAGGAGCCCGAGCTCTCGCTCGAGGAGCACCGGACGCGCGAGAAGGTTGCCGCCGCGCTCCGTGAGCTCGGCATTCCGTACCAGACCTACGACGATCTTCCGGCGGTCGTCGGACTGATCCGGGGGCGATCCGACCGGCCGGTGGTCGCGTTGCGCGCCGACATGGACGGGCTGCCCGTGACGGAGGCGACCGGCCTCCCGTTCTCCTCCCGCTTCGAAGGTCGGATGCACGCCTGCGGCCACGACGTGCACATGGCGAGCCTGCTCGGGGCCGCCGCGATCCTGACGCGCGAGGGGCGTCGACCGGCGGGACCGGTGAAGCTCCTGTTCCAACCCGCCGAGGAGGAAGGGACGCGCGGAGGCGCGCTGCCGTTGATCGAGCACGGAGCGCTGGAGCGACCGAAGGTCGACTTCGCGGTGGGCCTGCACGTCATGCCGAACCTGCCGCTCGGCGATGTCGGTTGGAAGGCCGGCGCGTTCATGGCGGCCGCCGATTTCTTCCGGATCACGGTGCGGGGCCAGGGGGGACATGCCGCGTCGCCCCACCAGGGTCCCGACGCGATCGTCGTCGCGAGCGAGATCGTGAACGGCCTTCAGGCGCTCGTGAGCCGGGTGCGCGACCCCCTCGATCCGGTGGTCGTGAGCGTCGGCTCGATCCACGGCGGCACGCGCAACAACATCCTTCCGTCGGAGGTCGTGCTCGAGGGGACGGTGCGGACGTTCCGCGCGGCCACGCGCGACCTCATCGATCGCACGCTCCATCGACGCGTGCGGGCGATCGCCTCGAGCCTCGGAGCCCGTGTCCAGATCGAGTACCGGCGCGGATATCCGAGCCTCGTGAACGACCCGGCCGTCACGCGAACGGTCGGCGAGGCGTTGCGCATCGAGTTCGGACGCGACCACGCGGTCGAAGAGGAGCGGCCGGTGATGGGCGCCGAGGACTTCGCCCGATACCTCGAACGCGTTCCGGGCACCTTCTTCCACCTCGGCGTCGGTCTGCCGAACCGGCCCGCGAGCCTTCACAGCGCCACGTTCGCGCCCGACGAGCGCGCGCTCGTCTACGGGGCCGCCGCCCTCGCGGCGGCGGCGGACGGGCTGCAGAGGAACCATCCGTGACGCTCGAGCGCGTGCGCTCGGACTTTCCCGCGCTCGTTCCCCGCGCCGGCCGCCCGGCGCCGGTCTACCTCGATTCGGCGTGCATGTCGCTCGTTCCCCGACCCGTGCTCGACGCCATGGAGGAGTATTACCGGGACTTCCCCGGGTGCGCCGGCCGCAGCCTGCACCGATTCTCCGAGGAGGTGGGCCGGCGCTACGAGGCCTCCCGCGCGGCGTTCGCCCGATTCCTCGGTCGATCGGACCCGGCGGGCGTTGTCTTCGTCCGCAACGCGACCGAGGCGATCAACCTCGTCGCGAACGGGCTCGACTGGAAGGCCGGCGACCGCGTGCTCGTCACGGATCGCGAGCACAATTCGAACCTCGTGGTCTGGCAACGGCTCGCCGCCGAGCGGGGCGTGCGGCTCTCGACCCTCCCGCTCCCCGACGACGGGTCGTTCGACGTCGAGGCCCTCGAGCGGGAGCTCGCCGCGGGCGTGCGGCTCGTGAGCTTCTTCCACACGTCGAACCTCGACGGCCGCACGCTCCCCGTGCGCGAGATCACCGAGCGGGCGCATGCCCACGGCGCCCTCGTGATGTTCGACGGCTGCCAGGCGGCGCCGCACGTCCCGGTCGATCTCGATCGCTGGGGAGTCGACTTCTACGCCGTGTCGGCGCACAAGATGCTCGGGCCGACCGGCACGGGCGTGCTCGCCGCGGCGCCGGCCCCGCTCGCGGGCCTGCGACCGCTGCTCCTGGGCGGGGAGACGGTCGAGTGGAGCACGCTCACCGGGCACGCGCTGCGGCCTCCCCCGCACCGATTCGAGGCCGGCCTCCAGAACTACGCGGGAGTGATCGGGGCGCACGCGGCGCTCGACTACCTCGCGCGGGTCGGGCTCGACGCGGTCGAGGCGCGGCAGCGCTCGCTCAACGCGCGCGTGACGCAGGCCCTCGCGGGCGAGCCCCGGCTCCACGTCCTCGGGCCGGACGCCGTGAAGGACCGCTCGAGCATCTTCGCCTTCACGCTCGACGGGGTCGACCCGCACGACACCGCCGTCTTCCTGGACGAGGGGTACGACGTCATGGTCCGCTCGGGGATGCACTGCGTGCACTCCTTCTACGAGCGCCGGGGCCTCCCGGGAAACGTCCGGGCGTCGTTCTACTTCTACAACGACCTCCGCGACGCCGACGCGCTCGTCCGAGGGATCTCGGAGCTCCTGGAGCGAACCGGCGGCGGAGCTAGCGGTACATCGGCTGCGAGCTCTGCGTCGGGGCGTCGCCGCGCCCGCGCTCGGCCGCGTGCCGCTGGATCGAGAGCAACTGCTGCTCGATCCGCTCGGCCTCGGCGTAGAGCGGAACGGGGTCGAGCGGGGTCCGCAAGAGGATCTGGTTGATCGTCTCGATCACCTTCGCTGCCGCGCGCGCGTCCGGATAATCCGACTGCGCCTCGGCGAGGAAGGTCAGGACGTCGAACCCGCGGCGTCGGCCTTCGTTGAGGAGCACTCCGGCGATGCCGGTGATCACGCCCTCGGCGAACGGGCTCATGTTCGGCTCGATGTAGAGCTCCCGCGCCTTGCGCGTGCTCGCGACGCCGTAGACCCGCACGTCGTTCAAGCGGGCGCCGCGCGCCGGCTTACCGCCGTGGGGCGACGCCTCGACCACGAGCCCCTCGGGCGAGACGAGCAGCGAGCACCGTTGCTCCTGCACCCAGTCGAGGATCGCGGTTGCGAGCGGGTGGATCACCGTCGGCGCCGGGTGGAACTCCGAGACGAACGCGACGATCTTGTCCGCGCCCCGTCCGGCCCGGTCGGCGGGCGGTCGGCCCGCGTAGATCCGGACGGGATGCTGCGGGTCCCCGTTCCGAATCAGCGAGACGGTGGGGAAGGCGGGCGATTCGACGATGCCGATCTGCTGCATCTCGAGAGTGTCGATGAGGTAGTTCGCGACGATCGAGCTGACGAGTCCGACCGAGGGAAAGCCGTCGATGACGATCGCCCCCTCGACGTCGACGCGCTTCACCTCGTAGATCCGGACCTGGTCCGGCGGGATCGTCATGACTAGAGCGACCTCTCGACGATTTGGCCGAGCTCCTTCGAGACCAGATCCACGAGGTCCTTCGTGAGCGCCCGGCGGACCTCGGGCGGGAGCGCGTGGAGCCCGAGGCGGGCGGTCGCCGTACCGACGCGGACGAGCGCGGCGTACTCGCTTGCCCGCGCGGCGAGGAGGTCCCGAACGGCCTCCCGTAGGTCGGACTCGAGCTGCGGGTCCTCTTTGAGCGTCTTCTCGAGGTGCCGCCGGATCTCGTCCTTGACGATGTCCCGCGTCGCCTCGCGGACGAGCTCCTCGGGGCGCAGGAGGTCCCGCGTGCTCTTGACGAGCAGGTCGATCGGCTCGCCGGCCGAGGCGCCTTCCTCCGCCATCGGCCCGCGGAGTGGGGACCGAAGGATAAGGGTTTGGAGGCCGGGCGACGGAGCGCACGACGCGCACGCGAAAACTTATCCTGCGGCGACCCTCGGCGGCCGTCGTGGGCCGGTAGATCAGCGGAAGATCGCTACCTTGGCAAGGTAGAGGTCGCGAGTTCAAAGGGAAGGGAGTCCGCTCCCTTCCGGAGATTCTCGCCCGGTCCACTTTCGCGAACCCCGGCGCATCGTTTCGGCAGTTGTCGAGCGGAGGCACCGACACGAAGGCTAGCGATTTATACCGCCACCAACCTGCCCGCGCTTCGTGGAGGCCGAGATCCGCGAGAAGATGGCCGGCGAGGTCGTGCTCTCGCCGCACCCGGGCCGCACGCTGCGGAAGTGGCGGGAGGACTTCGGCATCTCTCAGCGCGACCTCGCGAAGCATCTGCAGACGGTCCCCTCGGTGATCAGCGACTACGAGTCGGAGCGGCGCGTGAGCCCGGGCGCCGCGTTCATCCGTCGGTACGTCGACGCGCTCATCGCCGTCGACCAGGACCACGGAGGGAAGGTCGGCCAGCGCCTCGGCGTGCACTCGCATTCGGACGGCATCCTCGGCATGCGGGAGTTCGCGGTCGCGATCCCGCTGAAGTCGTTCGCCGATCGCCTCGAAGCGCGCTCGGTCGGGCGCGTGGACCTCCACCGCGACATCCACGGCTTCACGATCCTCGATGCCCCGCGCGCGATCCTGTCGATCGACGCCTCCCATTTCGTCGAGGTCTACGGCTGGACGACCCAGCGGGCGCTGATCTTCTCGAACGTGAAGTACGGACGCTCGCCGATGGTCGCCATCCGCGCCCACCCGCTGAAACCGGCCGCGGTCGTCTTCGCGAACCCGGGCCGGGTCGACGCCCTCGCCGTGCGTCTCTCCGAGGTGGAGAACATCCCGCTCCTCGTCACGGGCCTCTCGGCGCCCGCAGTCCTCGAACGGCTCGAGGAGCTCTAGGTACGGAAGGAACATCGATGGACGCAGGAATCGTGAGTTACGGAGCGTACGTCCCGCGGTACCGCATCACGCCCGCCGAGATCGGCCGGGTGTGGGGCGCGGACGGCGAAGGGATGGGCCAGAGCCTGAACGTGGTCCGCAAGAGCGTGCCCGCGCCGGACGAGGACACGATCACGATCTCGACCGAGGCGCTGCGGGTCGCGCTCGTCCGCGGGGCGATCGACCCCCAGCAGATCGGCGCGATCTACGTCGGTTCGGAGTCGCACCCGTACGCGGTCAAGCCGACCGCGACCGTCGTCGCGCAGGCCGTGGGCGCGACCCCCAACCTCACGGCCGCGGACTTCGAGTTCGCCTGCAAGGCCGGGACCGCCGCGATCCAGACGTGCCTCGGCCTGGTCGGCGCCGGCATGGCGAAGTACGGCGTCGCCATCGGTAGCGACACGAGCCAGGGGGCGCCCGGGGACGCGCTCGAGTACTCCGCGAGCGCCGGCGGCGCGGCGTTCGTCATCGGCCGGGACCACGTGATCGCGCGCGTCGAACGGACGCTCTCGTACACCACGGACACCCCGGACTTCTGGCGACGGGAAGGGCAACGGTATCCGAGCCACAGCGGCCGCTTCACCGGCGAGCCTGCCTACTTCCGGCACGAGACGGAGTGCGCCCGCCGGATCATGGAGGCCGCGGGGACCACGCCGAAGGAGTACCGCCACGTCGTCTTCCACCAGCCGAACGGCAAGTTCCCGCAGCGCGTGGGCAAACAGCTCGGCTTCACCGAGGACCAGATGCGCTACGGCCTCGTGACGCCGTACATCGGCAACACCTACTCCGGCGCCGCGTTGATCGGGCTCGCGAACGTCCTCGACCACGCCGGGCCGAACGAGCGCATCCTCGTCGTCGGGTACGGCTCCGGCGCGGGGTCCGACGCCTTCGACCTCACGACCACCGACGCGATCGCGGAGTTCGACCGGTCGTACGGCCGGCCGGTGCAGTCGTACCTCGACAGCGGCGTCGAGCTTTCCTACGGCGTGTACGCGAAGTACCGCGGCAAGATCCACATGGGAGGCAGCTAGCCGTGCGCGACGTCGCCGTCCTCGGCGTCGGCATGACGAAGTTCGGCGAGCTCTGGGACCGCTCGTTCCGCGAGATCGGGATCGAGGCCGGGCTCCAGGCCCTCGTGGACGCGAAGCTCTCCTCGGGCGACCTCGGCGCGCTCTACCTCGGCAACATGGCCTCCGGTTCCCTGATCGACCAGGAGCACATCGGCCCGCTGATCCTCGACTACGCGGGACTCGGGGCCCGGCACCTGCCCGCGGTCCGGGTCGAGGGCGGCGGGGCGTCCGGCTCCCTCGCCCTGCACCAGGGGTACCTCGCGGTCGCGAGCGGACTCTACGACTTCGTCGTCGTCGGAGGGGCCGAGAAGCTGACGGACGTGCCGGACGCCACGGGCAACCAGATCACGAGCTCCGCGGCGGACCACGAGTGGGAGGTCGTCTTCGGTGGCACGCTGCCGGCCCTGTGGGCGATGATCGCGCGCCGCCACATGCACCAGTACGGCACGACGCGCGAGCAGCTCGCCCGCGTCGCCGTGCACGCCCACGAGATGGGTTCCAAGAATCCGAACGCGCACTACCGGAACAAGGTCACGCTCGAACAGGTGATCGGCGCCGGCCCGGTCGCCGAGCCGCTCGGCGTCTTCGACTGCGCGCCGCTCTCCGACGGGGCCGCCGCGGTCGTCCTCGGGCCGATGGAGCTCGCGCACAAGTACTCCGAGCGGCCGGTCCGCATCGCCGCGAGCGCCGTCGCGTGCGACACGATGGCGGTGCAGCACCGGCGCGACGTCACGACGCTCGACTCGACCGTCCTCGCGGCGCGACGCGCCTTCGAGCAAGCGAAGCGCGCCCCCGCGGACGTCCAGGTCGCCGAGATCAACGACGCCTACACGATCAGCGCGCTCCTCGCGCTCGAGGACCTCGGGTTCTCCGAGAAGGGGCACGCCGGGCCCGACTTCGAGGCGGGCCGGTTCGCCCGCGGCGGCGAGGTGGCGGTCAACATGTCCGGAGGGTTGAAGGCCCAGGGCCGGCCGTTCGGTGCGGTCGGGGTCGCCCAGGTGGTCGAGCTCGTCCGGCAGCTGCGCGGCGAGGCGAAGGACCGCCAGGTCGCGAATCCGACGCTCGCGCTCGCGCACGACGTCGGAGGGACCGGCGCGACGAGCGTCGTCACGCTCCTGGAGCGCGCGAGCTAGGGAGGACCGATGTCGATCGCTCGCTTCTGGCGCGAAACGCCCCGCCGGTACAACCTCGGCGGCTCGAAGTGCACGATGTGCGGGACGGTCTACTTCCCGCCGCGCGCGGTCTGCCCGACCTGCGCGCACCACCGGGAGTCGATCGGGAAGATGGAGCCGTTCCAGCTCTCGGGCGACGGGGAGGTCTTCTCGTACACGACCGTCCACGAGCCGGCGGAAGGGTTCGAGATGCAGGTGCCGTACGTCCTCGCCCTCGTCCGGACGGTGGAGGGCCCGGTCCTCACCGGCCAGGTCGTCGACCTCGCGCCCGAGGACGTCCGGATCGGCCTCAAGGTCCGCGCGACCTTCCGCAAGCTGCGGGAGGAGGGAAAGGCCGGCGTGATCCACTACGGGTACAAGTTCGCTCCCGCCGAGGACCTACCGAACCGACCGCCCGGCCGGCCGCGCGGGGCGGTCGGGGCACCGGCCGGCTCCGAGAGCGACCGAGCGGCGGCGTGAGCGCGCCCGAGCGACGGGACGGCCCGCCGCCCGAGGACGAGCCGCCGGCCGACGAGGAGTACGCCCGCACGTACGCGGCCGGCTACGAGGAGGGCGTGCGCAGCGGGCTCCGCGAGGTGCTGCAGCACACCTCACGCGGTCACACGGCCCAGGAGCTCCGCATCCTGGTCGAGAGCCGGCTCGCCCGCCTCGACGAGGAGGTCGAGCTGAAGCGGCGCAGCCTGCTCGCCCCGCCCCGGCGCCCGGCGTGGAACTCCCTCCTCCGGGCCCCGACGCCGGCCCGGGCGTGGAGCGCGCCGATCGGCCCCCCGGTGGCCGGCTCGATGCGCCTCATCCCCGGTCGCAGCGTGCTCGTCCGGGAGGAGCGGCCGTCGCGCGCCGTCGAGATCCTGCGCGCCAACATCCACGAGTACCCGCGGACCGTGATCGTCTCGCTCCGCCCGCCCGAGCTCCCCGGGCTCTCGAAGGAGCGCCGGACCGACGTCGTGCCGAGCGGTTCGGAGCTCGCCGGCGGCAACAAGCTCTCGCCGGGGGAGATCGGCGGGCATCTGCGGGGCCCGACGGAGAGCCCCGGCGGCGCGCTCGTCTACGTCGACGCCCTCGACTACCTCGCGAGCGAGTACGGGCTCGACCTCACGCTCAAGTTCGCGCAGTGGCTCGTCGGTCAGGTCGAACAGACGTCGTCGGCGCTCGTCGTATCGTTCGACAAGCGGGCGCTCGACACGCGCGAGATGAGCCGGCTCGAGCGGCCGTTCCAGACGGTCCAGTAGGGAGCCGGCTCCCTCGCCGCTCGACCCAAAAGCATAGGACCCCCGGCCGGCACTGCCGGCCGGCGTGGGGATGCAGGTCGTCTTCTTCACGGACTCGTACCCGCCGATGCGGGACGGGGTCGCCGCCGTCACGGAGGGACTCGCGCGCTCCATCCGACGGCTCGGGCACTCCGTGCGCGTCTTCGCGCCGAACTCGATCGTCGGGGCTCCGACCGAGGAGTCGGAGGCGGACGGGGTCCAGGTGACGCGCGTCCGTTCGTTGCCGGTGCCGCTCTATCCCGAGTACCGCTGGCCCCTCAACCCGTTCGCGCTGCTCCGCCAGTGGCGGGGCCTCGGCGACGTCGACGTGCTGCACATCCACTCCCCGGGCGGCGTCGGGAGCGCCGGGTTCCTCGCCTCCCGCCGGTACGGCCTGCCGCTGGTCGGCACGTTCCACACGAACATCGGCGAGATGCAGGGGAGCGTCCCGTCCCTGTTCCTCGTGCCGACGTTCTTCCGCGTCGCCGCGTGGTACAACCTCGGCACGTACTGGCGCTGCGACGTCGCGACGGCGCCGAGCAGCTCTGCGCGCGACGCCCTCGTGCTCCGCGCGCGGAAGCCGTTCCGCCGCCCGGTGGAGGTCGTCCCGAACGGGATCGACGTCGACCGGTTCCGGCCGGGCGTCCGCGTGCCCGACTGGCGCGTGCGCTGCGGCCTTCCGGCGGACCCGCTCGTGACGTACCTCGGACGCCTCACGGTCGACAAGGGTGTCCACCGGTTCCTCGACGCGATCGAGGCGAGCCTCGCGCGGAGCGACCTCGTCGCGATCGTGGGAGGGTCGGGACCCGAGGAGGAAGCGGTACGCGCCCGCCTCCGCGAGAGCCCGCGCCTCGCCGCGCGCGTCCGGTACGTCGGACCGGTCGCCGAGGAGGAGAAGGCGGCGCTCCTCTCCCAGACCGACCTCTTCGTCCTCCCCTCGACCAGCGACACCTCGAGCGTCGCCCTCATGGAGGCGATGGCGTCCGGCTCGATGGTGCTCGCGCCCTCGACCGGCGGCGCCGCGGAGGTCGTCGAGGACGGGATCACGGGCCGACGCGTCCCGGTCCTCGAGCCGGGCGCCCTCGCGACGGCGGTGGGCGACCTCCTCGACCGGCCGGAGGAGCGCCGCCGGATCGCCCGCCAAGCGGCCGAACGCGTGCGCCGGACGTCGTCGATGGACACGATGGCCCGTCGCTTTATCTCTCTCTACGAACTAGCAATCACGAGCCGGAGCTCTCGTGACCGCCGTATCGCCGCCGGAGATTGACGCGCTCGCCGCCGCGCTGGGCGGGGCCCGGCACGATGCCTACTCCCGGCGCGCGCTCGCGCGCGCGTCGGAGGAGTACCTCTCGCGGCGTCGGCCCCCGCTCGCCGAGGTCGCGCTGACGGTCGACGGGAAGGAGTACCCGAACCTCTACGCGGTGCTCGCCGACCCCGCCGCGAAGTTCGAGACCGGGGAGATCCGCCTCGACCCGATCCCCCCGGCGGGGGCCGCGTGGCGCTTCCTCCTGCCGTTCGAGCGGCTCGTCTTCGCCGCGGACGGTTCGGTCGAGGTCCACCCGCTCGAACCCGGCCCGCCGGTGCGCGCCGTGGCCCGCGCGATCGTGCGGGAGCACTACCTCCTGCGCTCGCAGGGCGACGAGGAGCGCGCCGCCGCCGGCGGCGCTCGCGTCGAGCTGAAGGGCCTCCGCGGCACCCTCGCCGAAGCGATCTCCGCGGCCCGCTCCGAGGCGCTCCTCCCGTTCGGCGTCGCGATCCTCGCCTACCTCCCTGAGGAGCGGTACCGCTACGAGTTCGACGTCCTGCACTCGACGCTCCTCCCCGACCCGCGGGCGGGCCGGCTCGCGCCGGGCCAGCGGGTCCGGCGCAGCGCCCGCGTCGCGTGGACGCTCGACCAGTACGTCGCGCAGTCCGACCTCTCGCTCCTCGCGGTGCGCTGCCTCGAGGTGCTCGTGGAGTCGCCGGGGCTCACGTCGATCGAGCTCTCGCACGTCTTCGGCGGCGTCCGCGAGCTCGTCGACTCGGCGCTCCAGGGGCTCGTCCAGCAC
Source organism: Thermoplasmata archaeon (assembly GCA_030039715.1). Lineage (GTDB taxonomy): Archaea > Thermoplasmatota > Thermoplasmata > Lutacidiplasmatales > UBA184 > Lutacidiplasma. The sequence continues at coordinate 12,473 of JASHVA010000081.1, forward strand.
CGGCTCGTCTCGTTCGACCGCCGTACCGGAGTCTACCGGCCGATCCTCGACCCGTTCCTCTCGGCGAACGACCCGACGATGCCGCGGCTCGACGCGGCCCCGGCGGGCTCCGACCCGGCGCTCCGGACGAGCGTGCAAGAGCTCCTCGCCGCGGCCGACGCCCGCGCCACCTGCCCGCTCTGCGGCGCTCCGCTGCCCGCCGGCCCGAAGTCGATCCTGTGCGAGAACTGCTCCGCGCAGGTCGGCACGGCGTAGCGCGCGGAAGACGGGCCTGTCGGGAGTTTCCGCCCCGGGCGCCGGGGCGCCCGGGGCCTTTGAACCCGAGATTGCTGGCTTAGAAGGCCAGTACTTTATCCAAGCTAAGCTACAGGCCC
>JASHVA010000082.1 GCA_030039715.1 Thermoplasmata archaeon
GCCGAGCGCGAACTACAACCTCGTCTTCGTCGTGATCGGCCCCATCATCGTCATCGTCGGCGCCTACCTGTTCGGCTCGTACGTGGTCGCGCGGCGGAAGTTCGACCACCTGATGGTCACGAAGAGCAAGGCGGAGTTCCTCCGGAACATCCCGGAGCTCGAGGACCTCCTCTGGGAGCTCACTCCGGCCGACGAGACCCGCTACGAGGAGAAGAAGGTCGAGCTGCGGGTCCGCCGGTAGACGAGCGGCACGCGGTCGGCCGGGTTAAGTACGGTCCGTCCGGTGAACGGCGCCGTGGCGACCGCGTCGGGCGACCGGGTCGAAGGGTTCCGATTGCGGCGCCTCGAGAAGCCGGAGGAGTTCCGTCAGCTCGAGGAGGTGGAGCGCGCCGTCGCCGGCGATCCCGGCGCCCCGACCGTACCGGTCCCGCTCCTGCGGGCGCTCCAGGACAACGGCGGCCTCGTCCTCGGCGCGTTCGCCGACATCTACCTCGCCGGGTTCACCGTCTCGATGATCGGTTGGGACGGGACCACGCTCTTCCACTACTCGCATCTCACGGCCGTCCGCCCCGAGTACCAGAACCACCACCTCGGCGCCCGGCTGAAGTCGTTCCAGCGCGAGGAGGTGCTGAAGCTGGGACTTTCGGAGGTCCGCTGGGTCTTCGACCCGCTCCAGAGCCGCGTCGCCGGGCTCACCGTGCGCCGGCTCGGCGCCCGGCCCGACCGGTACTATCCGCACTACTTCGGCCAGCTCGCCGATGCGTCGAACCAAGGTCTCGAGACCGACCGGATGCGCGCGGTCTGGTCGCTCGCGAACCCCGCGGTCGAGTCCCGGCTCGCCGGACGCACGCCGAGCAGCGCCGACGATCGCCGTCGCTGGGACGGCTCGAGCGCGATCGTCGAGACCGAACCGGGGGAGAGCGGCATCCGCGTTCCAACCGCGGTCGCCGAGCCGTCCGGGGCGAGCGCGCATCTCGAGATCCCGTTCGACCTCGCGCTCGTCCGGGAGCACGAGCCGAAATCACTGCGGCGCTGGCGCCACGCGACGCGCGACGCGTTCCGGGCCGCCCTGGACCTCGGGTACGTCGTCGACGATTTTGCCGTCGTCTCCGCGGAGCACGAGCGGCGCAGCTTCTACTTCCTCGCGCCCGCCCCGCCCGCGGCGGCCCCGCCGGCGCCGGCGTCCGGGAAGCTATAAGGCGCCACCCGGGGATCGACGGACGGGAGGGACGCAGATGGCCCGACCGGGGACCCCGGCGCGTTCGTCAACGGTACTCCTCGTCATCCTGGCCCTCGCGTTCGCGATCGGCGCCGCGGCCGCCTTCGTCGCGGCCGCGTCCGCGAAGTCGCCGGGACCGACGCAACCCGCGACCGAGGTGATCCTCACGACGGACGACCTCGCGGTCGGCTTCGCCGTGCTCTTCGGGATCGTCATCGGTATCGGCGTCTGGGTCTGGATCGGATCGGGCCGGGGCGGCGCCCCGCAACGATGGATGCTCGTCATGCTCGTCTCGCTGGTCATCGCCGTGCTGTTCGTCGTGATCCTGCAGGTCTTCGGCGGCGCCGGCGCTTCGGCCTCGAACTCGGGGAACAGCACGGCCCCGCCCCCGGTGCAGCCGCCCCCGTACGACAACGGGAACGGCTCCCTGACCGGACCGGGGGGCGTCCTCGACTATCTCCACCTTCCGTCCTGGTCGCTCTTCCTCGGGATCGCGATCGTCGCGATCGTCGTCGCCGTGGTCGTCGTCCCGAGGGCGCGGGCGTACCTCGCGAACCGCGAGCCGGACGGACCTTCCGGGCCCGCTCCGGCGGAGGTGGAAGAGGTCCGCCAGGCCCTCGCGCAGGCCGCCGGGGAGCTCGAGTCGGGCAGCGACCCGCGTGCGGTGGTCATCGCCCTCTACGCGACCGTCCTCCGCCGGGTCGGCCCGATGGTCGGCGGGGTCGACACCGCGACGCCCGAAGAGATCCGCGCGCAGCACCTCGTCCGCCTCGGCGTCGAGGCGGACGTGGCGGAGTCGCTGACCCGCCTCTTCGAGGAGGCTCGATACTCCACCCACCCGATGGGCGCGGAGGCGGCGGAGCGCGCCCGGATCACGATCGCCGCGGCCCAGGAAGACCTCACGCGCGTCGCCCCGCCGCTCCCATGAACCGTTTCCTCGTCGCGCTCCTCATCTTCGCCGCCGGGGCGTCGACCGCCGTCGCGATCGCGGCGAGCGACAACCTGGATGTCGCGGCCGTCGCGGGCGGGGTCTCGGTCGGCGCGGCCGGGCTCCTGTTCGCCGCGTTCTGGCGGGCGGACACCATGAGCCCGGCGCCCGCACCGGCCCCCGCCCCGCCCCGGGACGAGTTCCTGTTCCGGTTCGGATTCCACTCGGGCCGGCTCGGCCGGGAGGAGATCGTGTCCACGCTCGACCGGATCGAGCGGCTCGGCCCGAACCCGCACCTGCCCGGTCGGTCGGTGCGCGAGATGTCCGCGATCGTCGACCGGTCGCCCTCGGACTTCCGGGCGTACGTCCTGCAACGGGTCCGCGACCTGGAGCGTCGCTCGTGAGCGGACGACCCGACCGGCGGGCCGCCTTCCGCTGGCGCCCGCGGTCGTATCTCCTGTTCGGGGTGGGCGCCGCGCTCACCGCCCTCGGCATCCTCCTGCGCGACCCGGCCCCGCTCCTCCTCGCGGTCCCGCTCTTCCTCGCGCCGGTCGCCGCGGCGCTCCTCGGCCCGCGTTCCCCGCCTCTGGCCCGCATCGAAGCGCGGCTCGAGGGCTCGGGGCGCGACGTCCGTTACGTCGGACGTCTGGCGTTCGAGCCGCCGACCGATGCGCGGGACGTGGTCGCCGAGTTCGGAGTGCCGGCCGGTCTCGTCCCGCTCGCGCCGCCCCGCTTCGAGTCGGACGCCCGGGAGATCCGCTTCGACCTGACCTGGACGGCCCCCGCGCCGGTCGTCACACCGGTGCCCGCGCCGCGCCTCGCGTGGCGGGACCCGACCGGCCTCGTCGAGCGCCCCGTCACCGGCGATTTTCCCGAGCTCCTGGCCGAGCGGTACCCTCCGGACCTCTTCCGCATCGGGGCCGTCCGCCTCGAGCGCACGATCGCCCTCCCCGGGGAGACGCTCTCCCGCGGGATCGGCTCGAGCGGCGAGTTCTTCGGGATCCGGGAGGCGAGCCCGACCGAGCCGCCCCGCCGGATCAACTGGACGGCCTCGGCCCGCGCCGGCCGACTGCTCGCGAACGAGTATCGCGTCGAGCGGACCGGGGACGTGCTCCTTCTCATCGACGCCCGACCGACGAGCCTCGGCCCGCAGATCGACGAGGCGCTGCTCTCCCTCTCGCTCTCGGCCGCCTACGGGATCGCCGAGTCGTTCCTCCGCGAGAAGGCCCGGGTGGGGCTCGCCGTCTACGGAGAGTTCCTGGACGCGGTCCCCCTCGCGAGCGGCCGGACGCAGGGGCTGCGGCTGCGCCAGACGCTCCTGCGGGCCCGGGTGACGGCCGCGCCCGGGCCCGCGGAGCGGGCGGCGATCGCGCTCCGCCGGTACTATCCGCCCGGGGTCACGACCATCGTCTTCTCGAGCCTCGCCGACGAGGAGTCCGCCCATCTCGTCCCGCACATTCGACGGCGCGGATTTCCCGCGGTCGTGCTGAGCCCGTCGCCGCTGCCGTACCTCTCCCGTCTCCCCGGCACCGACGACGAGGAGGGCCGCCTCGTGGTCCGGATCGCTCGCCTCCTGCGCCGAGCCCGTCTCGCCGACACCTGGCGCGACGCGCCGGTCGTCGACTGGGAACAGTACTGGTCGGTCGGAGGGCTCGTCGACCTCCTGCGCCGGCCGCGGGTCGTCGGGAGGGGACTGTGAGCGAGCCGCTCGGTCCGCCGGTGCGGCTCGCGTTCGGTCCCACCGTGCCGGCGCTCGCGGCCGGTGCGCTCTCCGTCGCGTACGTCTCGGCGATCCCCCCGCTCTACGCGATCGTCGGCGCCGGCGTCGGGGTCGGGGCCAGCGTCCTCCTGCGGGGCGCCCGCTCCGAGGAGCTGCGGGCGGCGTTCCCGCTCCCCGCGCTGGGGGCGCTCTCCGCGCTGTCGCTCTTCGTCGGCGTCGCGGCGTTCCCGCTCCTCCTCGTCGCGCTCACGGGCGCGGCGTACGTCGCCTGGCTCGCCGACGACCCGTTCCGACCCGCGGGCGGGCTCGCCCGGGGCGCCTCCGTCTGGTCGGTCGCCCTGCTCGGCTCGGTGCTCGCCTGGTCGGCGGGCTTCCTCCTGCCGGCCTCCGCGGCGTCGCTCGGGGTCGCCGCCGCGCTCGCGGCCGGGTCGGTCGGCATCCTCGCCTACCTCGTGAGCCGTCCGGATCTCTTCGACCACGACGCCGCGGCAACGATTTAGGGCGGGAACTCCGTGCACCGGACGGCGCGGCCCACGGCCGTGCCCGGGTACCGTCGAAGGGTCCCTCTCGACTCAACGCGGACGGGTCGTCCGCCGAGGATGACGTGAGGACAACCCCGGTGTCCGACACCCCCGGTCCGGGTCAGACCGCCGAGAGGGCGAGCGCCTGCCGTGACGCGGATCGTTAGGGCCGGGGCACACGGACGCCGCAGGCGCCGCTAAGAGCGTTCAACGCTGGGGGGCGGGAGGGAGGAGCCCGAGTGAAGCCGGAGGACGCCCGCTACCTCGCCTCCACGATCCGCGCCGCCGTGGCGACCGCGGTCGTCGGGCGCGGGGAGGCGCTCGAGACGATCCTCACGGGCCTCGTCGCGGACGGGCACCTCCTGATCGAGGACCTTCCCGGGCTCGGTAAGACGCTGATGGCGAAATCGTTCGCCTCCGCGCTCGGCCTCGACTTCCAGCGGATCCAGTTCACGGCGGACCTGCTGCCGCACGACATCACGGGCAGCGAGATCTACGATACGACGAAGGGCGAGTTCCACTTCCGCCAGGGCCCGATTTTCGCGAACGTCCTCCTCGCCGACGAGATCAACCGGGCGCCGCCGAAGGTACAGTCGTCGCTCCTCGAGGCGATGCAGGAGTACCAAGTGACCAGCGAGCGGTCGACGTACCCGCTCCCGCGCCCCTTCCTCGTCCTCGCGACGGAGAACCCGCTCGAGCTCGAGGGGACCTACCCCTTGCCCGAGGCGCAGGTGGACCGGTTCCTGATGCGCCTTCGGGTCGGCTACCCGACGCCCGAGGAGGAGCGCGAGATCCTCGAACGGCGTCGGGCGCGCCGCCAGGAGGCCGCGATCGTCGGCGCGGTAACCACGCTCGCGCAGTTCCAGGACCTCCAGGCCGCGGTGGAGGACGTCGAGCTCGAGCCGTCGGTGGCGGGGTACGTCGTCGACCTCGTGCGGGCCACGCGGGCGGACCCCCGGGCCGAGATCGGGTCGTCCCCGCGCGGGGCGCTCGCGATCCAGAAGGTCGCACGGGCCCGAGCGCTCCTGGACGGCCGGAACTTCGTCCTCCCGGACGACGTGAAGGCGCTCGCGATCCCCGCGCTCGCCCACCGAGTGATCGTGAAGCCGGAGCCCTGGATCCGCGGGGTGCGGGGCGAGGAGATCGTGCGGGCCGCGCTCGACCGAACCCCCGTTCCGAAGGTGAGCGCCTGAGCCGTCCCGCCGGCCAAACCGTTTTCATCCGGTCGGGGGTCGGGCCCGCGATGCCCGACGGACCGGTCGTGGTGGTCGCCGACCCGATCGACCGCGCCGCCCTCGACCGGCTCCGGGCGGGACCGTGCCGCGTGGTCGACGTCAGCGCGCAACCGTCGGACCTCCCGGGCGCGCTCGCGGACGCCGAGACGCTGATCGTCCGGAGCCGCACGAAGGTGACGCGCGAGCTCCTGCGATCCGCGCCGCGGCTGACGTTGATCGCCCGCGCAGGGGTCGGCGTCGACAACGTGGACCAGGCCGCCGCCGCCGAGCGGAAGATCCGCGTGGTCAACGCGCCGGCCGCGGCGACCGCGAGCGTCGCCGAGCTCTCCGTCGCGCTCTATCTCC
>JASHVA010000006.1 GCA_030039715.1 Thermoplasmata archaeon
CTCGTCGACCACCACCGCAACGCGGCTCGCGGCCGCGACGAGCCGCGCGGCCTCCGCGAGGCCGTCCGACGTGTCGATGAGCGCGTGGCTGAGCGGGGCGAGCGCGATCCCCTCGCGCACGCGGGGGCGGACGTCGAGGAGGTCGACGACGGCCCGGCGGCTCGACGGGCCCGCGGCGGTGAGGCGGGCGGCCGCGACGCCGCCCCGTCCCACCGTCCCGGTGGTCACGAGGAGGTCTCCGGGCCGCGCGCCGGTCCGGGGAGCGAGGTGGGCCTCCCGCCCCCAGCCGAGGACGGTCGAGACGACCGCCCGCACCGGCCCGGGCTTCGTGTCGCCCCCCACGACGTGGGCGCCGAACCGGGCGCCGAAACGCTCCGCCCCCCGGACGACCGCCTCGGCCCAGGCGCTCGGGGTGCCCACCGGCAGCACGAGCGCGAGGAGGACCGCGTCCGGGGCCGCGCCCTTCGCGGCGACGTCGGAGAGGCTGACCGCCGTGGCCGCCGCGCCGACCCGCTCCGCGGGCGAGTTCGGGAGGAAGTGCGTGCCCTCGACGAGCGTATCGGTCGAGACGACCGCGACCCGCCCCGGCGGAGGGCGGAGCGCCGTCGCGTCGTCCCCGATCGGCAGGAGACCGGTACGCCCGGCGGGAAGGGTGCGGGCGAGCCGCTCGTGGAACTCGCGCTCCCGGACCGGCGCGGGAGGGCCGCGGGCCCGACCGGTCATCCGTCGCCTCACTTGTACGGCACGAACTCCTTCCCGAGGAGCTCCCGACCGAGGATGATCCGCATGATGTTGAGGCCGCCCTCGGCGCCGACGAGGTACGACATGATGCCGCGGAGGCCGAGCTCGAGGCCGACGTCCTTCGTGTAGCCGGCCGCGCCGAACCACATCATCACGCGCTTCACGCACTCGAACGCGACCGGCGGCGCCGTGAGCTTCACGCTCGCGACGGCGCGGTCGACCTCCGAGCGGTGCGACCGGTCGCCCTTCAGGGTGTAGGTGTCGAGCAGCCAGGCGGCCCGGCGGCACTGCCACTTCACCGCCTCGACCTGCGTCCAGAGGTCGACGAGCTCGAATTGGATCCCCTCGAACTTCCCGAGCGGCTCGCCGAACGCGCGCCGTTCCCGGATGTACGCCATCCCGGTCTCGAGTGCCCGCTCGGCCGCCCCGACGCAGGCGGCGCTGACGAACGTCCGCGCGACGGTGAACCCCTCCATCGCGCACTCGAACCCCTTCCCTTCCGCGCCGAGGAGGAACTTCTCGGGCACGCGGACGTCGGGGTAGGTGAGGGCGCCCGTGGAGATCCCCATTCGGCCCATGTTCTCGAACCGCTGCGTCGAAAGCCCGGGGGAGCGCGTCGGCACGTAGAGGAAGTTGAAGCCGCCGTCCGGTGCCTTCGAGAGCGTGAGGTGGCCCCCGCCGAGGCGCTTGGCCTCCTCGACGCCCGAGACGAACGCCTTCTCCCCGTGCAGGACGAACGCCCCGCCGTCCCGGCGCGAGGCCGTGCGCATGCCGGCGAGGTCGCTCCCGCCGGTCGGTTCGGTGGTCGCGATGCCGAGGAACGCCTCGCCCCGGCAGACCGGAGGCAGCAGCTCCCGCTTCGCCTCCTCGGTCCCGTGACGGGCGAGGACGTGGCCCCAGCCCGCCTCGAGGAGGAAGAAGACGGCGGTCGCCATCGAGAAGTCGCCGCGTCCGACCTCCTCCGCGGCGAGCTCGGTGAGCACCGCGGAAGCGCCCATCCCCCCGTAATCGGCGGGGACGAGCATCGCGAGGAGCCCGAGCTCGGCCATCGACTTCAGGACCTCGTCCGGAATCCGGCCCTCGGCGTCGATCCGCCGCTCGTGCGTCCGGAGCACCTTGTCGCCGAAGCGGCGCACCGCGCCCTGGAACGCTTCTTCCTCGTCGCTGAGCCGGAACTCCATCGGTGGTGGGCGGCGACGCGCCCCGGGGATAAAGGTTGACGGAGGCCCGGCGGTGCGCGGCTCGGGTTACGCCTTTATCCCCGGCTCCGCTCGACAGGAGCGAGGCGTCCTCGTGGCGAAGGTCCGAGTCGCGGTGAACGGCTACGGGACGATCGGAAAGCGCGTCGCGGACGCGGTCGCGCGGCAGCCGGACCTCGAGCTCGTCGGCGTGGCGAAGACCCGACCGAACTTCGAGGCGCGTCGGGCGGTCGAGAAGGGCTACCCGCTCTTCGTCGCCGGCACGGGCTCGAGGGCCGAGTTCGACGCCGCCGGCCTCCCCGTCGCCGGCGCGTTGGCCGAGCTCCTCGGCCGGGCCGACGTCGTGGTCGACGCGACGCCCGACAAGGTCGGGGCCGAGAACCGGAAGCTGTATGACGCCGCCGGGATCCGTGCCGTGTTCCAGGGCGGCGAGAAGCCGACGGTCGCCGACGTCTCGTTCAACGCCCTCGGCAACTACGCGGCGGCGCGCGGAAAGCGCCGAGTGCGCGTCGTCTCCTGCAACACCACCGGCATCGCCCGGGCGGCGGCGGTGCTCCTGCCGCGCTGGGGCGTCGAGCGGTGGGACGTGACGCTCGTTCGGCGCGCGGCGGATCCCGCCGAGTCGAAGAAGGGCCCGATCAACGGGATCGTCCCGTCGCTGCACATCCCGTCGC
>JASHVA010000083.1 GCA_030039715.1 Thermoplasmata archaeon
GGTGTTCGAGCCGTTCACGGTGACCGCCTCCCTCGAGCTCCTCCCGCCGTCGGGTCCGGTCGGCGGAACGGTGACGGCCGATGCAGAAGGACTCGATGCGGGTCAGCCGTACGTCCTGACCTGGTCCGGTAGCCCGCAGACCTGCGCCAACGTGACGACCGGCTCCGGGACCGCCTCCTGTTCGTTCCTCGTCCCGCCGACGTCGGGAGGCCCGTATACGGTCGAACTGGCGGAAGGCACGAACATCCCGTCGGCCACGTACACGGTCGTCGCGAGTCTCACCGCGACCCCGACCTCCGGCCCGGTCGGGACTTCGGTCGAGTGGTCGGGGGAAGGGTTCCCCGGGTCCACGTCCGCGTCGGTGTCGTGGAACCAGACGACGGTCCTCTGCGCGACCACGACCGACTCGTTCGGCGAGCTCGATTGCACGGGCTCGATCCCGAGCACTCATGACGGAACCTACTCGGTCACGGGCACGGCAGGGTCGTCGAGCGCCTCGACGGACTGGACGGTCGTTCCTTCGCTGACGATCGCCCCCGACGAGGGCATCGTGGGGGCGGCCGTATCCGCGGTCGGGCTCGGCTTCGACGCGTTCTCGACGTACACCCTCAGCTGGAACTCGACGACCGTCCTTTGCTCGGACGAAACGACGGGCTCGGCCGGCCAGTTCAGCTGCCCGTTCACAGTCCCGGTGACCGTGAGCGGGGCTGACGTCCTCACCGCCGACCAGGGGGCCAACACTGCGACCGGGACCTTCACGGTCCAGCCCTCGATCAGCATCTCGGACAACGTCGGGTTCGTAGACACGCCCGAGACGGTCACCGGCTCCGGGTTCGGGGCGAACGCTCCGTTCTCTCTGACCTGGGACGTGTCGACCGTTCTCTGCAGCGCGAGCACGAACGCTCTCGGGGAGTTCGGTTGCACGTTCGCCATCCCGGCGTCGACCGCGGGGACCCACGTCGTCTCCGCGACCCAAGGCCCGAACGAGGCGACGGTCACCTACCAGGTCGTTCCGTCGCTCGCCCTCGACGTGAACACCGGCCCACCCGGGACCTCGGTGAACGCGACCGGGAGCGGGTTCGGGTCGGACGCGCCGTTCGAGATCACGTGGGACGGAACGGGCGACCTTTGCTCCGGCATCACGACCACGTCGGGCTCGCTCAGCTGCACGTTCTCCCTTCCCGATGTCCCGGGCGGAAGCGGTTCCGTGGTCGCGGTCCAAGGGTCGAACGTCGCGAGCGCCGCCTTCGTCGTAACCCCGGTCGCCGCACTCTCGATCGTGACGGGAACGGTCGGCGCGAGCGTGGACGCTCTCGGCGCGGGCTTCGCCGCTTCCTCGACCGTGTCCGTGGAATGGAACTCCTCGCTGACCGTCTGCTCGAGCGGAGCGACCGCGAACGGATCGTTCGCCTGCGCGTTCCTCGTGCCCCTCACGCCCGGGGGGCTGCACACCCTCTCCCTGGTCCAGGGTTCGGTAACGGTCCTCTCGTCCTTCACCGTCGAGTCCCTGGTCACGCTCTCGCCGACGAGCGCCGGAGTGGGCGCGACGGTCGAAGTGAACGGAACCGGCTTCGGTGCCTCGGTCGGCTACGCCGTCGTCTGGAACAACACCCAGACGCTCTGCTCGGGCCTGACCGACACGAACGGAGCGTTCGCCTGCTCGTTCCAGGTGCCGAGCTCGGGCGTCGGTCCGATCGTGATCTCCACGCGCTCGGGCACCACGCTCTCCACTTCCTCGTTCACGGTGACCTCCTCGCCGCCTCCGCCGCCCTCCTCTTCCCCGTCGACCTTCCCGTGGTGGATCGTCGTGGCGATCGGCCTCGCCGCCGCCCTCGTCCTTGCGCTGCTCCTTGCCTACGAGCACCGGCGGCATCACCGCCCGCGTGCTTCTTCGCCGGGTCGGACGACGGCTCCGGTCCAACCGTGGACCGGGTCGGCCGCGTCCCTCGCGTCGGTCACCGACCGCGCGGCGACGGCGGAATCGGCGGCCGTCGCGGTCCCGGGCCCGACCGCTCCGTCGACGGCACCGGCGACTGCGGCCGCGGGTGCGCCCGGGGAGGAGGATATCGACGTGCTGATCGCGCGTCTCGAGCGAATGAGCCAGCAGATGTTCAAGAAGTCGCCCCGGGAGCTCTCGCAGGAAGAACCGGCGGCGGACGAGGGCACGCCGCCCTCGAAGTGACCCGCGGACCGGAGTCGAACTACGCCGGGACCGGCAGGGCCGCGTGGTGGCCCAGCGTCGGGTAGATCGCCTTCGCGACGAGCTCGGGGTCGATCTTGCTGCCGCTTTCCCGGGACGCGAACGCCGCCCTCACGGCCCGCTCGACGTACGGAGCCGTAGGGTAATCCCGGAGCTCGGACTCCCGCACCCAGGCATACTCCGTATGCTCGTTCGTATCGAGCCGGGGGACCTTGCGGCCGGGGGCCCGGCAGTGGAAGAAGACGCCGACGGTGGGGCGGATCTTTCCCTTCTTCGACAGCGTGCGGTAGACGTCCGCGTGGAAGAGGGGCCCGATCTGGACCTGGAAGCCGGTCTCCTCCTTCGTCTCCCGCCGCGCGGCGCGCGGCAGGGACTCGCCGCGGTCCACGTGCCCGAGCGGAAGATCCCATGCCCCCGGGTTGGCGACCATCGGGGAGCGATGGAGCAAGAGGATGCGGTCGTCGCGGAAGATCGCCACACCGGCCGCCACTCGGGCCTTCAGATTGTACGGCTGCATACGATTTCAGGGAAAAGACCGAATTCGTGGGGGTTTGTCAACTTTACGATTGTGGCCATGCGCGGGCCCACCGCGCGGACCGTGCTCGGATTATCAACCCGAGGGGGGCGGCTCCCGCAGGCGGCCGACACGTTCGCAGGTTCTGAGCTAGGGCGAACAGCCGGACCCGGTCGTGGCGGGCAGGAACTCCAATATCGTGACGTCGCCGGACCGATCCAGCACTTCGAAGTCGGGCGAAGCGAGCAGCGGCCCCAGCTGGAAGGGAAGATAGCTGACACTGTTTTGGCCCGACACGAAGACTTCCGTGATCCCTAGCCCGACCAGCCGATTGTGAACGGCCGTCGAGTAGTTGCCCGCGACCAGTGCGGCGACCACCAGCGTGTACGACAGATTCGCGGACACAGGAAACATCGGATAGACGACGGTCAACGTCGCGAACTCGGGTAGATATTGGCCCACCGAGCCGGGCGCGATCAGCACGCGAGAGCACGTCGGGAGGTTCGCCCCGGCCCATTCGAGCGCCTCGACGTCGCCGTACGAAATGTTGGCGAACTCCTCGATATGGTCAGTAATGAAGGAAGGCAGTTGAACGGTCGAAGCACCGAGGCCCGACGCGAGCGGGACCGCGAGCACCAGAACGGCGAGGACGACCGGCGCGATCGGCGGACTGCGGACGACAAACGCACTCCTCGGAACCTTCGCGCCGAGGGGCGGAGGGCTCGGGCCCGGACGGGGCGACTCAGAACTCCTTCGCTCGATCAGATATTCGAGGGCAGCCAGGAGTGGAAGTACGGCCAGGAGTTCGTAGAAGACGAACAAGACAGCGGAGGCCTCGTCCGCATTGGTCACGGTGAGCGCACCGGCCGGACCCGTGACCAGTTGGGTGACGAGGATGAGCGCCGCCACACCGAACGCTGCGACCGATCCCACCGCGATTCCGAGGATGACCGACCGGTCCAGCCGCAGCAGCTCGCGCACGCGGGGAGAAATCGCTCCGGCGAGGCAGACGGACACGCCCGCCGCCATCAGGATCGCGATCTCGACACTCAGCCAAGGAATCGGGGAAACTTTGTATTTGTACAGGTCGAACGGATTGAGTTCCCGATCGATGACGGTCGTGGACAGCACGACGGGCGTCGTCACCGCCGCGGCGGGGCCGGACCCGATGGGCGTCAGTACGTGCCCTGGGTACGAGAACCAGGCCGCGATCCCCGCGAAGCTCCGGGAGAGAAAGGCCGCCGAGATTGCCAGAACCGCGCCCCATCGCACGCCCCAGCGGGCCAACCCTCTCACCGAACGCACGCGGAATGCGATCAGATACCCGCCCAGGAGCGCGAGGGTCGCCACGCCGAGCATCAGACTCAGGCTGATCTCGATTCCGACGAGCACACCGAGAAGCGCTACCGTGGTCCAGTCCTCCGAGCGACCTCGCGCATAGTTGGCGATCCATCCCAGTAGCAGAAGAAAGAGGCCGAAGGCGAACGCGACATCGAACGACCCACCGATCCAGAGCCGCGGCCACGTGGTGACCAACCCGAAGAACGCGGCACATAGCAGCGCCGGCGCCGCGCTCTGCGTTGCATGGGGACGCGTGAGCAGACGTCCGCCGAGACAGTAGGCGGCGGGCGCGGAAATCGCGAGGAAGAGTGGTGGAAGGTCCACCGGCGCGCTCACCACCGGCCACCCAAAGAGGAGCACCGGCACGCTCATCCACACGGGCGCTGCCTGAGGGTAGGTGACGCCGACTGAGGCGTAGGGACTCAGGGTCCAGGGAAGCGTGTGGTTCCGTAGGAGCAGATTGACGAACAGGGAGTGGAGACTTCCGTCGAGCATGTTTCCGAGCACGAGCGGTGCGGCCCCGGCGACCTCCATCGCGAGAAGCCCCAGGCTGAGCGAGATCAGGCCGACTCCCGGCCAAGACACCGCGAACTGGAGAGCGGCTCGGACGCCGCGGAACTCTTCCCGGAAGGCGAGAACGAAGTAACCTACCGCCCCTACGGAAAACAGCCCTACGACGAGCCCGATTCCGTACCAGGGCACCGGAATCGAGGCCAATACGAAGAGACTTGCCCCGGACACGTAAAATGCGAGCAGTAGACGCTCTGGAACCGATAATCTGTATCGGCGTCCTGCTAGACGCTCGCCGATCCGGAGCAGCAGCGCGCCCAGCGGCAGTGCGACGACCACGAGGCCGAGGAGGTCAAAGTAGATCTGCAGCCCCGGGAGCGGAAGCACGCTCGCCGAACGGTGCCGGACCTAAAGAGTTGGTCTCAGCGGCCCGTTCCGGCCATGTCGCCTCGATGCGGTACGACCGGCGGGGTTATACCAAGTACCGAGGCTTTAGCAACGACTCATGACGGAGTTCGAAGTGGGGGGCGCGGAGGCGGAGGCGCTGGAGTCGCCGACCCCCCTCTCTCTGAGCGACGCCGTGGAGTCGTCGTCCCGGGCGTTCCCGATCGCGTCGACCCGCCACCTGAGTTCCTCCTTGCGGTGGTCGGAGTCCGTGGCTCCCGCCGCCCGGCCCGCGGTGGGACAGCCACGCGGTCACTCCGTGGACCCTCGCGACGTGACGGTTCTCCTCGCCACGATCAACGAGCGGGCCAACCTGCCGCAACTGCTGTCCGAGATCGAGCACGAGTGCGGGGTGGGAGTGCAGGTGGTCGTCGTGGACGATGGGAGCTCGGACGGCACCCGGGAGTTCCTCCAACGCGTGGCGAAGCTGAACGGGTCGCTGAGGTGCATCTTCAATCCGGCTCCGCAGACGATCGTGGGAGCCCACATCCAGGGGATCACTACCGCTCGAACGCCGTTCATCGTCGTCATGGACTCGGACGGACAGCACCCGCCCACCGCGATTCCCCGCATTCTAGAGGGCCTCAAGAACGGGAGCGACGTGGTCATCGGAACCCGATTCGGACCGGGAGGGGGGACCGGCGGTCGGAGCGCTTTCCGGGGCTTGGTCTCTCGAGTCGCCGCGGCGATGATCCAGATCACGATCGCCAATACGCGCTCGATCTCCGACCCGACATCGGGCTTCTTCGGGGTCCGCCGAGCCGCCCTCGAGCCGTTCACCCGGGACCTTCGAGGCTACGAGACGCTCGTCTTCGTCCTCGCGATGATGGACACTCCTCGATTGGGAGAGGTGCCGTACCTCTTTCGAGAGCGAACCAACGGGCAGAGCAAGGTGATCCGCGGCTTCTCCTTCTTCCGGGTGTTCTTCACCCAGCTGGTCGCGGCCAAGCGAACCGAACTCGACGCCCGTCGCCGGCGCGCAGAGCGCGAACGCGACGAGCGCCACCTATCGGCTCGCCGAATCCAAGGCTAATGCGACGGGGCTCCCTGTCCCGCTCCGGGGCGAGCGGCCGGATTCAACTAAGGAGAACGGGCTGCCAGTTCGACGAGTCGATCGGCGAGGTGGTGGATGTCGAACTGTTTCAACAGAGTCGTGTCCAGCTTCATTGCCGGGCCGCCGGACTCCAGACCCTCACGGATTGCTTGAGCCAGGGCGGTCGAGTCTTGAGGTGGGACGAGCCGCGCCGAAGGGTCCCCGGACAGGATCTCTTCGTGGGCCCCGGTGCGGGTCGCCACCGTGGCTTTCGATAACACGCGGGCGAGCACCGCGTTGAGCCCGTAGCCCTCCTTACGAGACGGGATCAAGAACAGCTCGCAGGCATCCATCAGGGCGAACCGCTCCCAGTCGCTCACTCGGCCGAGGATTCGAATCCGATCCGACAGTCCGGCAAGCCGAGCGTCCCGGCGCAGCTCTTCGGTGAACGGAGTCGGCCGGCCGGCGAGAACGAGCGAGAGACGGGGATACTCGGCGGCGATTCGGGCGAACGCCTCGATCGCAACGTCGAACCCTTTCGCCCGGTCGTGGCGTCCGATCGAGAGAAGGAACGGGGGCCGGAACGATTGGGCGGTGCGCCAGGTGTCGAGACGGACCGGGTCCGCCGTGAATTGGGCGTATTCCGACGCGAGTTCTACTGCGTCGATGCCGAGCGGGAGCCGCAGCACCTTGCGGCCGTTCCGATCCCCGAAGTATCGGTTCCACTCCTCCTCGCTCTCCCGGCTGAAGACGACCACGTTCGAAAGGCGCGCGTTCAATCGACGACCGCGGGTCCGGTACGCCAATCGCGCGGCCGGCGAGAGGAGCGGGCTCGCCTCGGCGGAGGAGACGCCGTACTGGAGGGAGAACAGCGGCTGCCCGTCGCGCGTTCGATACTCGCTGAGGAACACGCGGGGAGCGGTCTCGAGCAAACCCTGGACGACGACGAGGTCGTAGACCCCCGCCTCGGCGCGGACGAACTCGCGGAAGGCGTGGGCGGACGATCGCTTCATCGGCGCGAAGTAGGTCGCCTCGTGAAGGGAAGCCGGTAGCGGCCGCAACTCGAACGATCGGACCGTGAGCCCCGAAGTCGATGCGTTCTCCTCCGTGCTCGCCGCAGGTCGGGTCGTGGCCACAGTCACGGTATGGCCGGACTCCGTCCAGGCTCGGGCTAGCGCGCGGAAGGTCAGGGGCGCGCCTCCCAGAGACCACGGCGGATAGTCGGGGCAAACCTCGAGAATCCTCATCCGGCCTCCTGAGCCGACTTCAGGAAGGCGGATACGTAGTCCCGTGCGATCCGGAGCTTCTCCCGAGTGTGCGGGTCCCGGTCTGCCGATCGGGGTTGCCCGCCGAGGACGGCCCGGAGGGCCGTTCCGAGCGCATCGGCGGGCACGAGCGTCACGCACGACTTCGTCCGGGCCTTCTCCCGATACTCGGGGAAGTCGACGCAGATCGTCGGAAGATCGAACGCGGATGCCATCTCCATGACGCCGGACTGTCCACCGCTCGCATGATAGGGAAGGATCAGGACGTCGCTCCCCGCCAGGAGACTCGCCATTCGGCCCTCGGACGGATGCGGCTCCCGCTCGGAGATCAGTTCACGGTATTCCGAACAGAGCGAAGAGAGCCGAGGAGCGTATCCGGGAAAGTGCGGATTGACGGAGCCGCTCAGCACGAGCCGAAACGCAAGGCCGCGGACCTTCTCATCCTGCAACGTGCGGAGGGCTCCTTCCAGGTCTTTTTGCGGACCCCAGAACCCGTGCAGCAACACCGTGGGGAGGGTAGTCCGAGGCTGCGCCGGCCGCGGTGGAGGCGACTGCTCCAAGCCGTTCAGGTAGATCGTCGGGATCGCTTCCAAGAACTCGTTGGGGAAGAACCGGATCTTGGTCGAACGGAGCCGTTCGGCGAGCCGGTCGCGATACATCTTCAGCAGCACGAAGGTCGGCACGACCCCGAACACCCAGCCCTCCAGCCGGCAGGCCACGCTTTCGCGGAGCCGGTCGAATCGGCTCGTGTATCCCAACCGCTGGGCGTCGGACGTCAGAACCGAGCTATGATAGACGAGGACGGTGCGCCGACGGAGGAGTCGACTCGCGAGCACCGGCAGTAGCAGCCCGAAGACGTTCGAGAGGCTGTCGCGGCCATAGGCCGTCGTGTTGCTGCTGAAGATCAGAAGATCTCCGTGCCAATCGCGGAGCCGACGCATCAACCCCCAGAGCGACGAGGCGTGATCTAGCCCGTACGCCTCCCTCACCGTAACGTTCGGAGGGTACGCGAGGGCCTCATCGGGATGATCCGGCGAGGGCCGCGGACAGAACACGTCGACCTCCCGCACCTCCGGGAGCCACGACAGCGCCAGGACGAAGCCCGAGCCCCACTGACCCAGGGCTTGGGACCCGACGAGGGGTCCGACATATCCGACGACGAGCCTCGGGCCGCCCGGGCCCACCGCCGCCTTCTCACCCGAAGACGCCACCGTTCAGAAGAGCGAGAGGCACGCCTTAATGAGTTGGTCCGTCACTGCTCGCCGAGTGAGCGGCAACTCACCGGGTCCGAACCCTTCGCCGCTCTCTTACTATCTGAACGACGCGTTCGTTTCCTCCGATCCGCTCCTGGTCGCAGGGTTCTACGATCGGTTCCGGACGCTCGCCGAACTGGTCGATTGGATGCAGCGCCGACCCTCGAGCGAACCTCGGATTCGGGAGATTCCGGGTTCTGCGGAGGTGGTGTTCGTCGTGCCCACCGCCGATGTCGACGGACCGATGGCTCGTCACTGTCGGGACGAAGCGTTTCGAGGTTCGAGGATCCTGTTCCTCGAGAGCCCGTCTCGACCGGACCCGTTCTACAATATCGGCTACTACCTGAATCGTGGGATCGCCCGAGCCCTCGAGCTGAACCCGCACTGGATCGTCCTCTCGGGAGACGATGTCCGGCGCCTCGACCCTCCCGAGGTCTTGACCGGCGGGCTGGCCCGACTCGACCCGAGCCGGTGCAATTCCGTATTCACGATTCCGGCCGGTCACTACCATTCGGTCGCCTCCCAACTCAGTCGGCAGCGATGGACTCGCCGCTTCCTCCTCTCCTGGAGCACCGCGAAACGCGCTGTCGTCTCATCGGAGGAGCGGTTCGGGGCCGATCTGCACGCTCCCCGCTCCGGCGGCTATCAGTCGCTATTGTTTCAACCCGGTTACCGGCATTGGAGCATGGCTTCGTTCGGGATTTTTTCCGCACCCTACCTACGTTCGTTGGGACCCGCGCCGTTCGACCCCGCGTTCGGTCTCGGCGGGAGCGAAGACGTGGAGTTCTGCCTCCGGTTGAACCGTCGCGCGGATCGCCTCGCCTTTCTCCCGTTCCGCATCGGGGAACGAGTGGGAGCGACCCTCGGCACCGGCGACGCCCGTCGATTGCGGGAGGTCGCCGGGCTCGCGTATCTGAACTACCTCGTCCGTCGCGACCCGACCAAGTACTTCCCGGAGGGGTACGACTACCTCCGTCTCGTGGCCGGCCCTCGCCACTGACCGCGGAGACCGCGGTCGGCCCGAGCTCAGGTGCCCGCGGGCGGTCCTCCCGTGAACTCGATCAAAGCGAGCGAAACGATCTCCACGGTGCCCGCGAAGTCGATGGAGATGCGAATGGGCAGTGGCAGGCCGAGCGGCGGACCTTCGAGAGCCGCATAGAGAGTGGCGGACGTGCCGGGAGGGGACGTGATGTCGAAGATCGTGTTCGAGGAGTAGCCGGGGGCCGTAGCGGAGAATGTGAGGGGTCGGCTGAGATTATCGAGGAAGCGCAGGGAGAGTTCGGCGTAGTACGTGACGCGTGCCGTCCCGGAGGCGGCGGGAGCGCACAACACGCTGAGAAGACTCGAGTTCGTGGCCGTGTAGTTCAGGGTCGCGCCGTTCGGGGTCGCCACCTCGACGACCGAGCCCAGGATCACGGACTGGGCGCGGTCGCACGCGGACGACGGGGTGGGAGTGACCCCGTACGCGGAGGCGTTGAGGATCCGCATCGTTTCCGACGCGCCCGGGCTCAGCGTCGCCCCCACTTCGAAGCCGGACAGACTGTAGCTCGAATTGGAGCTCGGAGCGACGTTGAGGCTTCCATTGGGGTACAGTTGTCGCCCGGTCCCGGTAAAGTTGGCGCTGCCGTTCCAATACACCGGGGTCACCCAGGCGACTCCGGGACCACGGGAGTCGGTGAAGGTCCAGTTCAGCGACAGGAAGTTGTAGGTGGGTTCCGGCAGGAGCTGAGGGAGTGCGACCCGGACCGACCAGGACGCGTTCGACGCGTTGGCCGGAAGCTGTGCGACGATGGCCAGCCCCTGGTCCACGAGGCCGGTCTCGAGAGATCCGTTGGCGGGAGACGCGGTCACGTTCCAACCGAACGTCGGGGCGCTGAAGTTCTGTAGTGGACTTTCGGTCCAGTTCGTGATCGAGTCGAGCGTAGTGTGGGCCGATCTGCTGCCGGGGATCCAGAAAGTCGCGATCCCATCGTGCGACCCCAGGGCGGTCGCCGGCACCCCCGACGCGCGAAGTTCCTCCACGCTCGAGTTGACCATCGACACGAAGACGAGGCCGGTCGGAGATGAGCTCAGAGGGCCCGTGTTCGAGGCGACAGTGCCGTTGAAGACCGAAATGCTGGCGCGCGGGGGTTTGATTGGGTCGTAGAACGCGAGCTCCGCGGGGAGAATGTAGATCAGATCACTCGGGCAGAGCACCACGAGCGGGTACGACCAAAGGCCTTGGTCGGAGAGCATCTCCCCTACCTGCTGGATCTGCGGATAGAAGTACGTGGGAGAGATGCCGGGCCATTCCTCGAAGTAATCGTACAGGTAGGCGCCGCCGACCGGTGCGACGATGAGACAGACCCCGACCGTTACTGCGACGGCCTGAAGGCGCGCCGTCGAGGCTCGCCGGAGGGTCGGGCGGACCTCTCGGAGCGAGCTGCGCGCGAGCACGGCGCGCAACGACTCCCACGCCAGTTCCACCAGGGCCACGAGGATCCACGCGACGACGACGATCAGCAAGCCCGCGGCGAAGGCGAGGCGAGCCGAGTTCGGGTTGTCGTAGTACACGACCCCGCCCACGACCGTATAGGCGAGAGCGAGCAGCACGACGAGCCAGGAGGCGAGAGGATTCCCGCCGGTCAATCGGCGGGGCCAGCGCACGGCCAACAGCAAGAGCGCCGGATAGCTCAACAACCCGAGGATCGTGAGCATGCCGGTGAGACCCCCGCCGGACTGCCAGGCGCCCCCGATCGAGATGTGCGCCTGGAACCCGGCGGACTGGGCGCCGTTCAACCCCCCGCTGATGCCCAGAAAGTCGGGAGACCACGAGAGTCCCGCGTTGGACAAGAACGTCGAGGCCGTGCAGGTGAACGAAGAACAGCGTTGCCAGACCAGCTGACCGCTCCCGGCGAGGCTGGTCCCCGCGGAGACCGGTTGCAGCTCGAAGGAGGCGAGCGGTATCAGCGCGAGCAGCAGGGCGAGAAGGAACGGCAGGCAGAACCGAAGCATCGCGACGAATCCCGTCCAACGGACGGCGTTCAGAGTCGGAGGGAGAAAGCGTCGCGCGCATACCCACCAGAACGGAAGGATGAGGAGGACGAGGACCACGATGCCGGCTTCGTGAGTGTAGACGGTGAACGCTCCGAACACGAGGGAGAGCAACAGCAGTTTCTCGCTGCGCAATCGCACCGCGAGCAGGGCCGCGTAGATCGCAGCGACCGGCCACAGCTCGAGAGGAGCGATCACTCCGGCGAAGCGGGACCAGTAGACGGTCCACGGGACGACCGCCGCCAGGAGGGCTGCGGTAAGACCCACGCGACGATTGAACAGCTCGGTGCCGACTCCGTACAGCAAGACGATCAGCGCGAGCCCCGAGATGACCGCCGGGATCCGCACCCAGAATGCGGTGTTGGACTCGGCGAGTGCGGGAAAGATCATCCCCGTCACCGTCGAGTACAGGAGCTGATAGGCCTGGGTAAAGTCCGAAGGAACGGGCGTCCGCAACAGTCCCCAGGTCTGGACGTTTCCGTAACCGTGTGCGATCAGGAAAGGCACGTAGTAGGCCGTGATCTCGTCGAACCAGAGCACTTGCACCGTGCCCAGCTCGTATAGACGGATGGCGGCCGCCAGCGCGAGAATCGCGGTGAGCGCCCAGAGGGACGGGCTCTCTCGGTACTGACCGGCCCATCCACGGATTCTCGCGCCCCACCGAGTGGGGGCACCCCTCGAGTCCGTCGACGTCGTCATGGGAAAGCCGAGGGGAGGCGCGTCAACGGTCTGCTGAGGCGGCGAGCAGAAGAAAAGGGTTCGTTATCGGCGGAAAGCATCCTGCGGGCCTCCGCAGATGGGTGGGCGGCGCGCCGGTGGTCGGCCCCGGCGGTCCATTAGCTAATAACCCGGAAATCCTCGCGAGAAGGGATGGGCAAGTCGGCCCTGATCACGGGCATTACCGGCCAGGACGGATCGTACCTCGCCGAGTTCTTGCTCGAGAAGGGTTACACGGTCACCGGCATCGTACGTCGACTGAGCAGTCCGAATCTCACCAACCTATCCAGGGTCCTCGATCGAGTGCGCCTCATCGACGGAGACCTGATGGATCAGCCCTCGCTGAGTCAAGCCGTCAAGGCCGCGGAACCGGACGAAGTGTACAATCTCGGAGCCCAATCCTTCGTGGGCACGTCGTTCGCCCAGCCCGTACTTACCGGTGAGATCACCGGCCTGGGCGCGCTCCGGCTGCTGGCGGCCGTTAAGGAGGTGGCCCCGGACGCCCGTTTCTACCACGCTTCTTCGAGTGAGATGTTCGGTCACGTGGAGAGCGAACCGCAGGACGAGACGACCCCCTTCCATCCCCGCAGCCCGTACGGCGTCGCCAAGGTCTACGCCTACTGGGCGTGCGTCAATTTCCGCGAGGCGTACTCGATGTTCGTCTCGAACGGGATCCTGTTCAATCACGAGTCGCCGCGCCGGGGTCTGGAGTTCGTCACGCGGAAGATCACCGATGGGGTCGCTCGCATCGCGACCGGTAAGACGAACTTGATCACTCTCGGGAACGTGGACGCGCGGCGTGACTGGGGGTACGCTCCGGACTACGTGGACCTGATGTGGCGCATGCTCCAGGCGAAGGAGCCGGGAGACTATGTGGGAGCCACTGGGGAGTCCCACACCGTGCGCGAGTTCCTCGAGGCGGCGTTCGCCGCGGCCCACATTGCCGACTGGGAACGGTACATCAAGACCGACGCGCAGTTCAAGCGTCCGTCGGAGGTCTTCAACCTCCGGGGGAACCCGGCGAAGGCGCGCCGAGAGCTGGGCTGGGAACCGAAGACCCGGTTCTCCGAGCTGGTCCGCATCATGGTCGAGGCCGACCTGAAGCGCCAGAACGGCTCCGGATGAGTCGACTCGGACTCGGCTCGCGCTCGACGCGCTCCGTTCATCGACCGTCGATCCGCCAGGACATCTAACGCCCTTCGCCCTTCGAGGGTCGTGCGCTCGCACTCTCGCCGTCCCGGGGGTCCGGGCCCGCGCGGGCCTCCTCGCAAGATCCTGC
>JASHVA010000084.1 GCA_030039715.1 Thermoplasmata archaeon
GACCTCGCCTGGATGCTGTGGGCCGTTCTCTGGATGGGCGACTTCGAGTGGGCGCGCCGATCGATCGACTCGATCCTCAAGTTCCAGGCGCGCTCGGCCATCCCGGTGCTCGGCGCCGCGGCCGGTGAGCTCCCGATGCAGGTCTCGCCCGGCCCGACGTTCCTCTACGGCACGTCCGACACGACGCTCTACTTCCCGCTCCTGATGACTCGCTGGCGGGAGCATTCGGGGGCGTCACTCCCCGTCGAGTGGGGCCCGGCGGCCGCCGCCGCGATCGGATGGGGGGAGGCCCGGGTCGACGCGGCGACGGGGCTCTTCCGCAACGGAGGGGAAGCGGAGGAGATCCTGGCGGCCACGGCGTCGCTCGCGCGCGTCCGGTACGGGATCAACTCCCCGGACACGACGATCTGGGATTCGACCGACCGGCGGGCGCACGCGGTCGACCTTCAGGTGCTCTGGTCCCGGGCGCTCGCGGCCGGAGCCACCCTCCTCGCCGACCCCGCCGACCCTCGCGGCGCGCGTTGGCGCACGGAGGCCGGCCGGGTCGCCGACTTCGTCCGGTCCCGGTACCTCTGGCACGAGCAGGAGTACCTCTACGACTCGATCCGTGACGGCCAGCCCGTCCTCACGGTCCGCCCGAACGCGCTGCGCGCCGTCTCCGCGGGATTCCTCCCGCCCGAGGTCGCGCGCGCGGTCGTCGCGCGCGCCGCGCGGCCGGACCTCACGAGCCCGTGGGGAGTTCGCACGAGATCGGCGGACGACCCGGGCTATTGACCGGCCGCGTACCACGACGGCCAGGTCTGGACGATCGCCACCGCCTGGGCCGCCGACGCGGCCCTCGCCGTCCACGACGCGGAGCTCGGTGTCGCCTACCTCGAGACGATCGCCGCCCGGTACGAGGCGGAGGACGGAGGGGCGAACGAGTGCTACCGAGGCGACCGGCCGGAGCCGTTCGACTCCTGCTTCCTGCTCGGCTTCAGCGTCGCGCCGTTCCTCACGGTCCTCTTCGAGCGACTCTGGGGGATCGCGGTCGACGCCCGGGCGCCGCGTCTCTCCGTGCGGCCGGTCTTCCCCGCGCGGTGGGGGGCCGCCGCGCTCGAGAACCTCCGCATCGGCGAGGGGTCGGCGGCCCTCGACTGGAGCCCCGAGCGCCTGAGGGTACGCTGGTTCGGGGCGGCTCCGCTCTCCGTCGAAACGGACGGTGGGACCGCGACGGTATCCCCCGGTGGGTCGGCGGACCTGCCCGTGCGGGCCCGCTCCTAGCGGGGGCGAACCCTTCTTGGCCTGAGGCGTTCGTCGGCCCGCCATGCGCGCGATCGTCTACGGTGCCTCGGGGATGGTCGGTTACGGCGTGCTCCGGGAGTGCCTCGAGGACCCGGGGGTGACCGAGGTCGTCGCCGTCGGGCGCACCCCGCTCGGCCGGTCGCATCCGAAGCTCCGGGAGCTCGTCCTCCCCGACGTGGGGAACCTCGCGGGCCACGAGACCGAGCTCTCCGGCTTCGACGCCACGTTCTGGTGCCTCGGCGTCTCCTCCGTCGGGATGACGGAAGAGGCGTACCGCCGGGTCACTTACGACCTCACGCTCGCGGCCGCCCGGTCGCTCTCCGGATGGAACCCCGGGATGACGTTCGTCTACGTCTCGGGCGTCGGCACCGACTCGACCGAGCGCGGTACGACGATGTGGGCGCGCGTCAAGGGCGCGACCGAGAACGCGCTCGCCCGGCTCCCGTTCCGGGCGACGTTCGACTTCCGCCCGGGGATCATCCAGGGGCGCTACGGGGCCCGGTCGCGGACGCGCTCCTACCGCGTGATCTACGTGGTGCTCTTTCCGTTCCTCCTCCTCGCCCGCGCCGTCGCGCCGAACTCGGTCACCACGACCGACCGGATCGGGCGCGCGATGATCGCCGTCGTGCGGTCGGCCCCCGCCGAGCGGATCGTCGGCACGCGCGAGATCAACGCGCTCGCCCGCTAGCCGCGCTCCCGCCGGGGCAGGCGCTATAACCTCGCGCGAGAGGCGCGGACGATGCCCGAGGCGATCGAGGTCGAACACCTCGTGAAGCGGTACGGCGAGCTCGCCGCCGTCGCCGGGATCGACTTCACCGTCCGCTCGGGGACGGTCTTCTCGTTCCTCGGCCCGAACGGCGCCGGGAAGACGACGACGACCGAGATCCTCGAGGGCCTCCGGAACCGCACGGAGGGGACGGCCCGGGTGCTCGGCCTCGACCCGTGGACGGACGCGACCGAGCTCCACCGGCGCATCGGCGTCATCCCCCAGGACTTCCGGTTCTTCGAGAAGATCACGCCGCGGGAGGCGATCGAGTACTACGCGAGCCTCTTCAACACCCGCCGGGACCCCGTCGAGCTGCTCGGACGGGTCCAGCTCGCCGACAAGGCGGGCGCCCGGTTCGACACCCTCTCGGGCGGGCAGAAGCAAAAGCTCGGGCTCGCCCTCGCGCTCACGAACGACCCCGAGATCTGCTTTCTGGACGAGCCCACGACCGGCCTCGACCCGACGGCCCGCCGGGCGATCTGGGAGGTGATCCGGAGCCTGAAGGCGGAAGGCCGGACGGTCTTCCTCACGACCCACTACCTCGAGGAGGCGGAGCTCCTCGCCGACCAGGTCGCCATCATCAACCACGGCCGCATCATCGCCGCGGGCACGCCGTCCGAGATCATCGCGGCCCACGGTCGGCCCGAGCGCCTGCGGTTCCAGGCCGCCCCCGCGCTCGCCGACTACCTCCGGCCGC
Source organism: Thermoplasmata archaeon (assembly GCA_030039715.1). GTDB lineage: Archaea > Thermoplasmatota > Thermoplasmata > Lutacidiplasmatales > UBA184 > Lutacidiplasma. Next base: position 2,748 of record JASHVA010000084.1, read on the forward strand.
GCGTCGGGCTCCCCGTGTCGGCCGAGGACGGACGCGTCGACGTCGAACTCGCCCGGCCGTCCGACGCGCTCAAGGTCCTCCAGGCCGTCGAATCGAGCGGCATCCCGTACGACAACTTCGCGACCGCCCGCGACAACCTCGAGGACGTCTTCGTCCGGCTCGTCGGCCAGATGGACGAGGGGACCTTGAAGACGGAGGGCGCGGCATGAGGCCGGCGCGGATCGTCGCGGACCTGAAGGTCGTCGCCCGATCGTACCTCCGGAACCCGGTCGCGCTGTTCTTCTCGCTCCTCTTCCCGATCATCCTGATCGCGCTCTTCGGCCTGATCTTCTCGGGCGTCGGGAACTCGCCCGTCGGCGTCGAAGTGCTGAACCTCGACGCGAACTCCCACGTCAGCCAGGAGTTCCTGGGGGCGCTGAACAACACCTCGGTCGTGAAGCTCAACCTCGTGAACCCGAGCTCGGTCAGCGAGTCGGATTTCGCGGCCTGGCTCGGCCAGAACGACTATCCCGTCGGCCTCGTGATCCCGGCCGGCTTCGAATCGAACTACTCCGCGCACGAACCGACCGTACTCACCGTCTACGTCGACCCCGAGGACGCCTCCGACTCCGGCCAGGTCGCGGGGGCCGTGCAGGGGATCGCGAACTACTTCAACCTCCGCGCCGCGAACGGCACGGAGCTCGTCGCGATCTCGACCGCCAACGTGGGCAGCCAGGTCTTCTCGTACATCGACTACCTCATCCCGGGTCTCATCGGGTTCTCCATCCTGACGAGCCCGATGTTCTCGATGGTCGACGTGGCGGCGTCGTACCGCAAGGACGGGATATTCCGCGAGCTCTCCCTCACGCCGCTCACGCGGGCGGAGTGGCTCACCTCCCACATCCTCTGGTACATGGGCCTCACCTTCGTGACCGCCGGCATCATGATCGGCGCCGGCGTGGCGCTCTTCGGCGCGCACGTCAACGTGACGCTCGGCCTCGTCCCGTTCCTCATCGTCGGCCCGCTGTTCTTCGTCTCCCTCGGCATGCTGGCGGGCTCGGTCGCGCGCACGCCCGAGAGCGCGGCGTTGATCGGGAACATCATCACCTTCCCGATGATGTTCCTCTCGGGGACGTTCTTCCCCGTCTCCGAGTTCCCTGCCTGGCTGCAGCCGGTCGCTAAGGTCCTGCCGCTCTACTACGTGATCGACGGGATGAACCAGGTGATGCTGTTCCAGAACACCGGGCGGGCGCTCCTCGACCTCCTCGTGATCCTCGTCATCGCGATCGTGTTCTTCCTCGCCGCGATCCGGCTCTTCC
>JASHVA010000085.1 GCA_030039715.1 Thermoplasmata archaeon
TTGACCGCCGCGAGCTCGTCCTCGGCCTGCCGCACCACGCCTCCGAACGCCGGTAGGTAGCGCTGGAGGTACTCCATCACCTCCGTGGCCGGAGTGATCGGATAGCCCGCAAAGAAGCGTCCCCCGCCGACGACGAAGCCGAGGGCGACCGCCTGGTTACCCGTGGTAAGGATGAGGTCGTGCGCGTCCCCGTCCGCTACGGTGAACCGCCCCGCGACGCCGGGCGCTTCGAGCGCGGCCTTCCGCCCAATCTCGAGCGCCTTCAAATTCTTCTCGAGCGCCTCGCCGCCGCGGCGCTTGAACCGCTCCTCGATGACCTCGCGGGTCTTCGCGGGGTCGAAGCCCAGCAGCACGGAGAGCGCGCCGTAGGCGGCCGTGTTCTTGAAGATCGGCTGGCCGAGCGGGCCCCCCACGAGCGTGGCGAACGGGAAGCCGGAGGCGTTCGGGAGGTCGACCTGGAACGCGGTCGAGTCGTAGATGATGTAGCCGTGCGCCGCGAGCTCGGACCGACCCATCTCGACGGCTTCGTTGTCGAACGCCACGAGGACGTCGACCTCGGGCTTTACCGCCGAGATGGGGTCCCGCGAGGCACGGACAGAGGCGTCCGCATGGCCCCCGCGGATCCGCGAGAGCACGTTGCGCGAGGTATAGACGTAGAGGCCGCACTTCCGGAAGTACCGGCCGAGGAGGTCCGAGACCGTGAGGGTCCCGTCCCCGCCCTGCCCGCCGATCATGACACTCAGGTCGGTCAGTTCGGCGGGCGGACGATTGCCGGCCGGCCCGGACTCGGCGGCGAGCGGCGTAGTGCGAGCAGCGGGCGTCGTCATGGGTCACCAGAAACCGGTCGGCGTCGACTTGTACCGGTTCGAGTACCGGGCCGTATTTAAGCCGGTAGGCGGCCCCGCCGGAAATTTCGCGCGACCGGTGCTCGGGCCTACTCCGGTCGGCCCAAGCGTTATGCACCGGCAACCGGTGGAAGCGTCGATGGCCGAGCCCCGGCTCGTCGAGAATTATCACGTGGCCACCGTGGGCGAGCGCCGGATCCCGGACCCGATCATCTTCTGGGACGAGACGCTGCGCGACGGGGAGCAGACCCCCGGCGTACATTTCTCGCCCGAGGAGAAGCTCCGCGTGGCCACGATCCTCTCCGAGATCGGGGTCTCCGTGGTGAACGCGGGGATACCGGTCGTCTCGGACGAAGAAGCACGCGCCGTGCGGCTGCTCGCCGGCGCCGGTCTCCACTGCGACATCCTCGCCGCGGCCCGCACCGTCCCCGCCGATGTCGACGCGGTGATCCGCAGCGGCGCCACGCACATCGCCATCTTCGTGGCGGCGAGCCAGGTCCACCTGCGCTACAAGCTCAAGATGACCCAGGAGGAGGTGCTCGCGGCGTCACTCCGCACGGTGCGGCAGGCGAAGGAAGCGGGCCTCCACGTCGCCTTCGTCACCGAGGATACGGTCCGGGCTCCGTTCGACTTCGTCGAGCGGCTCTATCGCGCCGTGCAGGACGCGGGGGCCGATCGACTCGTCGTCGCGGACACGGTCGGCATCATGACGCCCCTTACGTTCCGCTGGTACCTCACCGAATTCCAGCGACGCGTGGCGCCCAAAGACCTCTCCGTGCACTGCCACAACGACCTCGGGCTCGCCGCGGCGAATACGCTCACCGCGCTCGAGTGCGGAGTGCGGGCCCCGCACGTCTGCGTCAACGGGCTCGGCGAGCGGGCGGGCAACGCCTCGCTCGAGGAAGTGGTGGTAGAGCTCGAAGCGCTCTACGGCGTCCACACCGGGATTCGCACCGAGCGCCTCACGGAACTCTCCCGGCTCGTCGAGGAGCTCTCGGGGATCCCGGTCGCGGCGAACAAGGCGCTGGTCGGGTACAACGCCTTCTCGCACGAGGCCGGCATCCACACGCACGGGATCCTCGCGAACACGCTCACCTACGAGCCGCTCCAGCCCGAGACGGTCGGAGCCCACCGCCAGATGATCCTGGGGAAGCACACCGGGAAGGCCGCGGTCGTCGAGAAGCTCAAGGAGCGCGGGATCACCGCTCCCGACCCGCTGCTCCTCGAGCTCCTCCAGCGGATCAAGACCGGTACCGAGGCCCGGTCGAAGGACGACCTCAAGCGGTTCCTCACGGAATACCGACACCTTTTCGAGCGGCCGGGACTTTCCGACGACGAGTTCTGGGCGATGGTCGAGGCCGTCGGCTTGCGGGGAGTGCGCTCGTGAGCGCTTCGAACGGACACGGGATGACGCTCGCCGAGAAGGTACTCGCCCGGGCGTCGGCGGCGGAGCGGGTCGTTCCGGGGGAGATCATCGAGGGGAACGTCGACCTCGCGATGATGCACGAGCAGGGGGCCCAGACGGTCGCTCCGTTCCATCAGATGGGCGCGGAGAAGGTCTGGGACACCGACCGCGTCGTCATCGCGATCGACCACTGGGTGCCGGCCTCGACGGAAGGGGCCGCGGTCCTCCACCGGATCCTCCGCAAGTTCGCGGCGGAGACGAATCTTCCCCACTTTTACGACGTCGGACGCCACGGCATCTGCCACCAGATCCTGGCCGAGAACGGCTGGGTCGTTCCGGGCGACCTCGCGGTCGGGACCGACTCGCACACGAACATGCTCGGCGCGATGGGAGCGGTCGCGGCGGGCATCGGACCGACGGAAATGGCCGCCGTGCTCGCGCTCGGGCGCCTCTGGCTGAAGGTGCCGCCGACCCTCCAGATACGCGTGCGCGGCCGGTTCGGGCACGGGGTGACCGCGAAGGACCTCGTCCTCCGGGTGCTCGGGGAGATCAAGACGACCGGCGCGACGTACAAGGCCGTGGAGTTCTCGGGACCCGCCATCTCGGCCCTCTCGATGCCGGAGCGGTTCACCATCTGCAACATGACGACCGAAATGGGGGCGAAGTGCGGGATGGTCGCCCCCGACCAGAAGACGTTCGACTATCTCGCCCCGATCGCGAAGCACGCGATGCATCCGCTCTATCCGGACGCGGACGCCGAGTACGAACGCGTCCTCGACGTCGACCTGGACGGCATGCCGCCGATGGTCGCCTGCCCGTACTCTCCGGACAACGTCCGCCCGCTCCCCGAGGTCGCGCGCGAGCACGTGAAGGTCGACCAGGTGTTCCTCGGCTCCTGCACCAACGCCCGGATCGAGGACCTGCGCGAGGGGGCGGAGCTGATGAAGGGGCACCAGGTTGCGAAGGGCGTCCGGTTCATCGTCTCCCCCGCCTCGACGGCGATCTACGACCAGTGCCTCAAGGAAGGGATCATCCAGACCTTCACCGACGCGGGCGCGGTCTTCACCAACTCGAGCTGCTCCGCCTGCTTCGGCGGCAACATGGGGATCCTGGCGCCCGACGAGGTCTGCGCCTCGTCGTCGAACCGGAACTTCCCCGGCCGGATGGGCGCGAAGGAGGCCCGGATCTACCTCCTCTCGCCTGCGGCAACGGTCGCCGCCGCGATCCGCGGGGAGATCGTCGACCATCGGGAGCTCGTCTAGGGGGCGCCGAGGTGCAGGAAGTCATCGAGGGCCGCGTCTGGACGCTCGGCAAGGACGTCGACACCGACGGGATCATCGGCGGAAAGTACCTCACGATCATCGACCCGAACGAGCTCAAGAAGCACGTCTTCGAGATCGCCCTCCCGGAGTTCGCCGCGAACGCGCGGACCGGCGACATCATCGTGGCCGACGAGAACTTCGGCTGCGGCTCGAGCCGCGAGCACGCGCCGCAGGCGATGAAGGCGATCGGGGTCGGCGCGGTCGTCGCGGACTCGTTCGCCCGCATCTTCTTCCGGAACTCGATCAACCTCGGTCTCCCGACCGTGGAGGCGAAGGGTGTTCGCGCGATCTTCGAGAAAGGGGACACCGCCCGCATCGAGATGCGCGCCGGCCGCATCACGAATCTGCGGACGGGGGCCACCGTGACCTTCCCGCCCCTACCTCCCCACCTTCTCTCGCTGCTCGAGGCCGGCGGCCTCGTGGAGAAGGTCCGGGCCGAGCTCGCCGCCCGCCGCGCGGGCGCCCCGGCGGCGCCATGAAGGAAGCCGGGTACGAGGTCGCGATCTTCCCCGGCGACGGCACCGGTCCGGAGGTCGTGCGCGAGGGGGTCAAGATCCTTGGCACGCTCGCCGAGGGCGGTCCCGCGCCGTGGCGGGCGACCGAGTACCCCGGAGGAGGTCAGTACTTCCTCCGGACGGGCCGGGAGTGGGAGCCCGAGAGCGAAGCGGCGGCCCGCCGGGCGGACGCGATCCTGCTCGGGGCAGTCGGCTGGCCGGGGGCGATGCTCGCGAACGGCGACATCGCCGGCCGGGCGCTGGTGCTCGGGCTGCGCGAGTCGCTCGACCTCTTTGCGAACGTCCGCCCGTGTCGACTGTATCCGGGGGTCCAGCACCGGATCAGCGGGCAGTACCGAGAGGTCTGGGCCCCGAAGAACGTCGACATGGTCATCGTCCGCGAGAACACGGAGGACCTCTACACCCCGGCGCGCGGCCGGCTCCGGCGGGCGGACGAGACGGAGGTCGCCGTGGACACGCGCATCATCACCCGCAAGGGGGCCGAGCGCGTGATCCGGTACGCGTTCGAGCTCGCGCGGGCCCGGCTGCGCGGCGCCCCCGAAGACGGCGTGCGGCGCGTGACGTGCGTCGACAAATCCAACGTGATGGAGGGGTGCCGGTTCTTCCGCGAGACGTTCGATCGCGTCGCCGCCGACTATCCGGAGATCGAGAGGGACTACGCCTACGTCGACGCGTTCACCCAGTGGCTCGTCCGCAATCCGGAGCACTACAACGTGGTCGTCGCGACCAACATGATGGGCGACATCATCACCGACCTCGCCGCCGTCCTGCAGGGCGGCATGGGCTTCGCCTCCGGCGGGAACATCGGGGCGGAGCATGCGATGTTCGAGCCGGTGCACGGGAGCGCTCCCAAGTACGCCGGGAAAAACCAGGTCAACCCGTTCGCGACGTTCTTCGCCGTCGAGCAGCTCCTTCGATGGCTCGGCGACCGGCACCACGACCACCGGTTGGTCGGGCAGGCCGACCGCCTCGAGCGGTCGATCGGGGCGGTCCTCGCCGACGGCCGGGCCCGGACGTACGACCAGGGCGGCACCGTGAGCACGAGCGGCGCGGGGGACCTCGTCGCCGCGGCGATCCGGGGGGAGCGGCGGTGAGCGTCCGCCCGGTCGCGATCGTCGGCGGCGCCACGACCCTCTTCGGCGTGCGCTCCACGACCTGGCCCGAGATGGCCCAGGAGGTCGGCGCCGCCCTCTTCCGGGCGATGCCCGAGCTCAAGGCGAGCGAGGTCGACTCGCTCTTCGTCGGGGCGGCGGAGCCCGAGCGGTTCGCGTTCCAGTCGCACGTGGCGCCGCTCGCCGCCGAACAGATGGGCCTGCGACCCCGTCGCGTCCTGCAGCGCACGGAACTCGCCTGCGCGTCCGGTCAGAGCGCGATCCGCTCCGCCTACGCCTCGATCGCCGCCGGCCTCTCGGACGTCGCGGTCGCGGTCGGCATCGAAAAGATGAACCTTCCTTCGATGGCGGAGGCGAACACCTCGATGGCGTGCGTCATGGACCGTCCGTGGGACGGTCCGCACGGGGCGACGGCGCCCCCGTTCTTCGCGATGGTCGCCCAGCGCCACATGCTCGAGTACGGCACGACGGAGGACGAGTTCGCGGCCGTCTCGGCGAAGAACCACCGGTTCGCGAACTCGAACCCGCAGGCGCAGTTCTACGCGAAGCAGTTCCCGAAGCAGAAGCTGCTCGGTCCACCGGTGGTCGCCCCCCCGCTCCGGCTGGGGGACTGCTCGTCGATGACCGATGGCGCGGCGGCGGTCGTGCTCGCGGCCGAGGAGCACGTGCCCCGTTTCTCCCGCACGCCGGCGTGGATCCGGGGGACCGGACAGTACTCGGACTTCCACAACCTCGCGAACGCCGGCTCGCTGACCGACTGGCACGGCCTCACGACCGCGGCCCGCGAGGCGCTCGGTCGCGCCCAGATCGGGATCCAAGACGTCGACTTCGCGGAGATCCACGATTGCTTCACGATCTCGGAGATCATCGAGTACGAGGCGCTCGGCCTCTGCGCGCCCGGCGAAGGCGGGAAGTTCGCGGCCGACGGCCGGGGCGATATCGGCGGCGACCTCGTCGTCAACCCACGCGGAGGTCTCCTCGGCTGCGGTCATCCCCTCGGCGCGACCGGGATCGCCCAGGCAGTGGAAGTGTACCGACAGTTCGCCCGCGAGGTGCCGGCCGAGCGGCAGGTGTCGGATCCGGAGTGGGCGCTCGTTCACAACCTCTCGGGCAGCGCGAACGTCCACTCCGTCATGGTCTACCAGGGGGGCGGGGTCTCGTGAGCGCCGACGCCCGCCCGCGACGCGCCACCGGGACCGCTCCGGCCTCCGACCGCGGCTCGCCGGCCACGCCGCCTCCCGAGCGCCCGAAGGATCGACGGCCCCTCCTGCTCGACTTTTTCCCGCTCGAGACGGCGGACCAGACGCGGCTCGCCCGATTCTACGACCGCCTGCGCGAGGGCCGACTCTCGACCACCCATTGCCGCCGGGACGACGAGTGGCACTGGCCCCCGCGGACGGCCTGTCCCACCTGCCACTCCGAGGAGCTCGAC
>JASHVA010000086.1 GCA_030039715.1 Thermoplasmata archaeon
CGCAACCTGTTGCGCAGCGTGCCGAAGTTCGAGCGCTACGAGAAGCGCCGCCGGCGCTACCTCGCCCACGCGCCCCCCTGCCTCAACGTCCCGGTGGGCCACCGCGTGCGCATCGCCGAGACCCGCCCGCTCTCCAAGCTCGTGAGCTTCTGCATCGTCGAGGACCTCGGCGAGGCGGCCCGGCGGGTCGCCGGCGAGGAAGCGATCGCCCCGGCCGAGCCGACGGCCGCGGAGGTGCCGCCCGCATGAAGGGGCTCGCCGGTCGCCGCAGCCGCGGGCTGCCGAAGGGGGCGCGGCTGGACTGCGTCGACAACACCGGGGCCAAGACGGTGGAGATCATCGCCGTACGCAACTGGCACGGGACGCACCGCCGCTACCCGCGGGCCGCCGTCGCCGACCTGGTGATCGTCTCGGTGAAGAAGGGGACCCCCGAGATGCGCCGCCAGGTGCTGCACGCCGTCATCGTCCGCTCGCGCACGCCGCTGCACCGCGCGGACGGCACGCGGCTCGAGTTCGAGGACAACGCGGCCGTGATCACGACCGAGACCGGGGAGATCAAGGGCTCGCAGATCAAGGGGCCGGTGGCGAAGGAGGCCGCCGAGCGCTGGCCGCGGATCGCGGCCGCCTCGTCGATCATCGTGTAGGGGGTCGATCACCGATGTCCGACTCTCCGCACTCTCCCCGTCGCCAGCGGAAGGCGCTCTACACCGCGACGACCTTCGAGCGTCGGCGCCGGATGACGGTCCCCCTCTCGCGGGACCTGCGGCGTCGGTTCCACGCCCGATCGCTGCCGATCCGCAAGGGCGACACGGTGCGCGTGCTGTCCGGCAGCTTCGTCGGCCGCGAGGAGCGGGTGGCGAAGATCGACCGGCGCGACTACACGGTGGTCCTCGACAACGTCACGCTCAAGACCGGCGAGGACAAGCTGAAGGCGCTGCCGATCCGCCCGAGCCACCTCGTGATCACCCGGCTCAACCTGTCCGACCCGTGGCGCCGCCGGGTCCTCCAGGTGGCGGACGAGGACGTCACGCCCGAGGAACGCGGCGAGACCGCAGAGGAGGAAGCGACCCCCGAGGCGCCGGCCGCCGCGCCACCGGCCGAGCCCGAGGAAGCTCCGGCGCCGAAGCCGAAGCGGGCCGCGAAGAAGGCCGCCGCCCCGGCCCCGGACGCCGAGGAGGAGTCGGCATGACGTTCCGTCTCAAGCGGCGTGCGGCCCCGCGCGCCTGGACGATCCCCCGTAAGGGGACGAAGTGGGTGAAGCGGCCGGGTCCGGGACCGCACGCGCAGGACCAGTCGATCCCGCTCTTGCTCGTCCTCCGGGACCTCCGCCGCGTCGTCGCGAGCGCCCGGGAGGCGCGCTCGCTCGTCCGCTCGGGCGTCGTGCGCGTCGACGGGAAGGTCGCGAAGGACCTCGACCGGGGCCTCGGCCTCATGGACACGCTGTCGTTCGCCGCCCCCTTGAACGCGCACTACCGCGTCGTGAAGGACCGCCGGGGCAAGCTCGTGCTCATCGCGATCCCGGCGCCGGAGGCGACCGTCAAGATCGGGCGCGTCCGATTCAAGCACGCCGTGCGCGCCGGGAAGGTGGAGGTGACGCTCCACGACGGACGGAACCTGCTCGTTCCCGCCACGAGCCCGTTCAAGGTCGGCGACTCCCTCAAGCTCGAGGTCCCCGCGCAGAAGGTGGTGGACCACCTCCCGCTCGCCGCCGGGGCGCTCGCGTACGTCGCGGGCGGCTCGCACGTCGGGGAGCTCGCCCGCGTCGATCGCGTCGAGGTCCGAAACTCCTCCCAGCCGAACCTGGTCCACTTCAAGGAAGGATTCGCCACGGTCAAGGAGTACGTCTTCGTCGTCGGCCAGACGGCCCCCGAGGTCACGCTCGCCGAAGGAGTCGACCGATGAGCGCTCCGGCCGATGCCGCGCCGCCGAGCGCGGGGGCTCCCGTCGCGAACCCGCACCGGGCGATCCGGATCATCAAGATCGTCGTCAACGCCGGCGTCGGCGAGTCCGGGGAGAACCGGACGAAGGCGGAGAAGGTCCTCGAGATGATCACGCACCAGAAGCCGGTCGCGACGCGGGCGCACTCGACGAACCGAGACTTCGGCATCCGTCAGGGTCAGGAGATCGGCGCGAAGGTGACGCTGCGCGGCGCCGCCGCGGTCGACTTCCTCGGCCGGGCGTTCGAGGCGAGGGACCGCCAGCTCGACGTCGACTCGATCGACCGGTTCGGCAACTTCTCGTTCGGGATCGCCGACTACACCGACTTCACGGGGATGAAGTACGACCCGCAGATCGGCATCCACGGGATGGACGTCGCGGTCGAGGTCGGCCGCGCCGGTTTCCGCGTGCGTCAGCGGCGCCAGCAGTCCCGACCGATCCCGCGGGCGATCCGTTCGAGCGCGCCCGAGACCCGGGCGTACCTCGAGCGCGAGTTCCGCGTCACGATCCTGGAGTGAGCAATGTCGAAACCGAAGAAGCATTTCGGACGCAAGGACGGCTGCCTCCGCTGCGACCGCAAGCGGGGGATCGTGCGCCGCTACGGCCTCCACGTCTGCCGGCAATGCTTCCGCGAGGTCGCGGTCGACCTCGGGTTCCGCAAGTACCAGTAGGGGGGACACGATGCAGCACGACCTACTGAACGACGCGCTCGTCACCCTCCGTCACGCCGACGTCGAGGGCCGGCCGAGCGTCGAGCTCGCCCCGACCTCGAAGCTGATCGCGGAGGTCCTCCGGATCTTCCGCGAGCACCACTACATCGAGGAGTTCACCTTCGTCCCGACCGGCCGCGGCGGGAAGTACGAGGTTCGGCTCTCCCGGCGCATCAACTCCTGCGGCGTCATCAAGCCCCGACTCGCCGTGCCGTACGACGGGCTCGAGCGGTACGAGGCCCGTTTCCTCCCGGCGCAGGACTTCGGGCTTCTCGTGCTCTCCACGAACCGGGGACTCCTCTCGCACCAGCAGGCGCGGGAGCTCAAGATCGGAGGTCGGCTGCTCGCCTATGTCTACTGACCCCGACCGCGGCCGGGCGACCGTCGAGGTGCCGGCCGACGTGAAGTTCACCGTCCGACCGGGCCGCCTCGCGGCCGACGGACCGCTCGGGCACGTCGAGCGCCCGTTCCCGTCCGAGATCGTCCGGCTGTCGGCCGCGAAGGGCTCCGTGACCCTCGAGCTCTCCGTGCGCGCGGACCGGAAGCGTTCGCAGGCGCTCCTGCGGACCTGGGTCGCGCACGTCCGGAACCTCGCCCAGGGTCTCACGCTCGGCGTCGAGGCGAAGATGAAGGTCGTGGCCGCGCACTTCCCGATGAAGGTCTCCGTGCGCGGGGAGGAGCTCGTGATCGAGAACTTCCTCGGCGAAAAGTTCCCGCGCACCACGCGCCTCATCGCCGGCACGAAAGCGGTCGTCGAGGGCGAATTCGTGATCCTCTCGGGCCACGACGTCGAGCAGGTCGGCCAGAGCGCGGCGAACATCGAGCGCGTCACGCACATCCGCGACTACGACCCGCGCGTCTTCCAGGACGGCATCTACCTGGTCGAGCGCGCCCACCTGAAGGAGGCGAACTGATGGCGGACGAGCCGACGAGCCCGCCCGCCGAAGCGCCGGCCGCGCCGCCGAAGCGGCGCCGGAAGGCCGCCGCCCCGGCCGAGCCCGCGGAGCCGAAGACGCCCGCGAAGAAGGAGACGACCGACGAGCCCCGCGCCCCCCGGCGCGCCGCGCTCGGACCGGCCCGCCAGCGGCTCCTCGCTCTGCGTCGCGTCCAGGACGGCCGCCGGCCGATCTTCGGACGGCAGGCCGCCAACCGGTACTTCCGCATCGGCCGGGACGGAACTTGGCGCCGGCCCCGGGGACTCCAGTCGAAGCAGCGCCGCCACTACGGGTACCGCGCCGAGGTCGTCAGCATCGGCTACCGGTCCCCCGCCGCCGTCCGGGGCCTCGCTCCGAACGGCTTCCGCCCGGTGCTCGTGCGCACGACGGCCGAGATCGAGCGGCTCGACACCCAGACCGAAGCGGCCGTCATCGCGCGGACCGTGGGAACGCGCCGCCGCCTGTCGCTCGAGGAAGCCGCGCGCCGCCGGGGCGTTCATCTCTTGAACCCGATCGTGACGTCGGAGCGGGAGGCGTAGGACGATGCCCGACCTTTCGAACCAGCGACGACTCGCCGCCGCGCTGCTCAAGTGCGGGGAGGGGCGGGTCTGGATCGACCCCGCGAGCCAGGAGGAGCTCGCCGATGCGGTGACGCGCAGCGACCTTCGCAGCGCGATCAAGGCCGGTGTCATCCGGCGCAAGGCGAACCCCGGCACCTCGCGCGTCCGAGCCCGGCGCCACGCCCTCGAGGTTGCGAAGGGCCGCCACTCGGGGCCCGGCTCGCGGCGCGGCACGCCGCGCGCCCGCCTCCCGAAGAAGGACCGATGGATGCGGCGGATCCGGGCCCAACGGGCGCTCCTGCGCGAGCTCCGCGACGCGAAGCGGATCCCGGCGGGCGTCTACCGCGAGTTCTACCGGCGGGCGAAGGGCGGGATGTTCCGCAGCCGCGCGCACCTCGTCGTGAACCTGCGGCTCGCGGGCCATCTCAAGGAGGGCACGGCATGAGCACCGGGCCGAACTACCGGGTGCCGTTCCGGCGGCGCCGCCAGGGCAAGACCGACTACCGCGTCCGGCTCCGTCTCTTGAAATCCGGCACGCCCCGCGCGGTCGTGCGCTTGAGCGACCGTCGCGTGCGCGTCGCGCTCGTGACGTACGACCCGACGGGAGACCGCGTCCTCGCGGCCGCCGACAGCCGCGAGCTCGGCGGCATCGCGTTCCCGGCGACGAGCCTCGCGTCGACCCCGGCGGCGTACCTCACGGCCTACCTCGCCGGGCTGCGGGGGAAAGCCGGGGGAGCCGCCGCCGCCGTGCTCGACGCCGGCCTGCGGCGCCCGACCCAGGGCGGACGGCTCGCCGCGGCGCTGAAGGGCCTCCTTGACGCCGGGATCGAGATCCCCCACGGCGAGGGCGGATTCCCGAGCGTCGACCGGCTCAACGGGGCCCACCTCGGCCACCCCCTCCCGAGCCCGATCGAGGCGTACAAGCTCAAGCTCCCCGACCTGCTCCAACGGCCGAAGGAGGCGGCGTCGTGACGCCGGCGTACGGCGACCGCGGCCCCTCGGGACCCGGAGGCTCGCCCGTCTCGGCCCCCGCGCCGCCCTGGGTGCCGAAGACCGAGCTCGGGAAGCGCGTCGCCTCCGACGAGATCTCGACGATGAGCGCCGCGCTCGCGAGCGGCCTCCCGCTCCGCGAGCCGCAGATCGTCGACAAGCTCCTGCCCGGGCTGCACGACGAGGTCCTCGACGTCAACATGGTCCAGCGGATGACCGACTCCGGTCGCCGGTTCAAGTTCGCCGTCACGGTCGTCGTCGGCAACGGCGACGGTTTCGTCGGCCTCGGGCGGGCGAAGGGGCGCGAGGTCGGCCCGACGATCCGACGCGCAATCGACCGGGCGAAGCTCGGCGTCGTGGAGGTCCTGCGCGGCTGCGGGAGCTGGGAGTGCGGCTGCGGACGGTCGCACACGCTGCCGTTCCAGGTTCACGGACGGTCGGGTTCCGTGGTCGTGACGTTCAAGCCGGCGCCGCGAGGCGTCGGGCTCGCCGTCGGGGGGGTCGCAAAGCCGGTCCTCCGGTTCGCCGGGATCACCGACGCCTGGGGGTACACCGCCGGCCACTCGAAGACGACCGTCAACTACGCGCAGGCCGCGTATCGGACGCTGGTCGCTCTCTCGGAACTCAAGGTCCCACCCGAGGACGCCGCACGGCTCAAGATCGTGCGGGGTCCGGTCGGCACGTCGATCCTGCCGCCGAAGGAAGAGGGGCCTCGCCCCGTCCGGGGCGGCCGCGGCGGTCGCCGGCCGGGCGGCCGGGGCGGTCCCCCGGGTCGCGGCGGCCC
>JASHVA010000087.1 GCA_030039715.1 Thermoplasmata archaeon
CCGGGGCGCCGCGCTCAAGGGCCGGGCCGCGCCCGCTTCGCCGGCGGCCGCGGCGTCGAGCTCCGTGCATTCGGGCGGCCACGAGTCGGCGCCCGTCACGGCGACCAAGATCTACGTCAACGTCGGAGTCCCCGAGAAGGCCGAGGAGTACGCCCGGCTACCCGTTTCGGGCGTCGGTCTGCTGCGGATCGAATTCATCTTCACGGCCCACGTGCGCGAGCATCCGCTTGCGCTCCTCAAGAAGGGGAAGAAGGACGAGCTCGTCCGGCGACTCGCCGAAGGCGTCGGGAAGGTCTGCCAAGCGTTCCACCCGCGGCCGGTGATCATCCGCACGTCCGACTTCAAGACGAACGAGTACCGGGGGATGCCCGGTGGAGAGGAGTTCGAGCCGGTCGAGGAGAACCCGATGATCGGCTGGCGCGGTTGCTCCCGCTACATCTCTCCCGTCTACCGGCCCGCGTTCCTCTGCGAGCTCGAGGCGATCCATCGCGTGCGGACCGAGATGGGCCTCAAAAACGCGATGGTGATGTTGCCGTTCGTACGGAACACCTGGGAGCTCGAGGAGATCGCTGAGATGATGAAGGCCCAGGGCCTTCGTCGCTCCCGGGACTTCCAGCTCTACCTGATGGCCGAAGTTCCGTCGACGGTCCTCCTCGCCCGCGAGTTCTCGAAGCACTGCGACGGCTTCTCGATCGGGTCGAACGACCTCACGCAACTCGTTCTCGGAGCGGACCGCGACTCCGAGACGCTCGGTCGGATGGGGTACTTCGACGAGCGTGACCCGGCGGTGCAGCGCGCGATCCAGCTCCTCATCGAAGGGGCGCACGCGGAGGGCCGGACGGTCGGGATCTGCGGCCAGGGCCCGAGCGTCTACCCCGAGTTTGCCGAGTTCCTGGTGCGCGAGGGGATCGACTCGATCTCGCTCAACGCCGACACGGTCGTCTCGACGATCCGGACGATCGCCTCGCTCGAGCAGCGGATGAAGCTCGCGAGCCTCCGCCGGATCAGCTAGCCCGAGGGAGCGGCTCTCCGGCCGCGGGGGGGCCGCCAGCGCGGCGGCTCCGGGGGGCCGATGGGAGGAAGGGCCAGCTCGGCGTCGGCCGGAAGCTCGTACTCCGAGAACTCCCGAGCGACTCGGAATCCCAGTCGCTCGAGGCGCCGGTCGAGCCGTTCCGTCTGGGAGAAGATCGAGTATCGGACGGGTGCGCCGACGACCCCGGCCGAGGCGGCGAACCGAACCACGTCCGACGCCCCGCCCTGGCCCCTCGCCGGAGGCCGGGTCGCGACCGCGTAGATGCCCGCCGCGGCCCGGTATCGATAGACGAGGGCCGCCGAGATCGCCTCCTCGGCTCGGTAGGCGAGCAGGGGTACCAATCGTTCGTGGGGGTTCGGATGAGCCCAGGCGACGTCGAGCGCGGCCCGGAACTCCGGCCGCTCCCGTTCGTTGGTCCAGAACGACGCGACCAGGTCGAGGTCGCCCCGCCGAGCGGCCCGCACGCCCTCGGGAGGAGATCGGTCTCGCTCGATCCCCGGGCGGGAGAGAAGCAGCCGGAGCCGCTCCGTTCGAGGGCGGAATCCGAGCCGACGGAGTCCGGCGTCGAGATGCGGCGCGACCGGGACCGGCACTCGGAACGTGGGGCGGAGCGCCCGCTGGAAATAGTGGTCGAGAGCCCGCTCGAAGAACGAGGTCTGACGCTCGGGCCCGACCCCGAGCTCCTGGACGAAGTTGAACCGGGGCGACGGGACCCGCTCGTTCGTGACCAGGGTCGCCCCCGCCGTCTCGAGCGCGAATCCGCCGAGGGTCAGGACGAACTGGCGCTCGGTCTCGAGCGCCGCCTCGACCTCCCGGGAGTCCGCCTCCTCCATCGCTCGCCCGGAGTCCGGTGAGGTTAATCGACTTTCTCGGCCCGATGCGGGAGTGAACGATTATTAGGACGGCCTCCTCGTCCGCGCGGGGGACCGTTCTCCCCCGAGGGGATCTCGATGGGCTCGGAGCCGCTCCGACCGCCGGCCGTGATCGCCGTACTCGGCGGGGGGAACATGGGCAGCGGCATCGCCCAGACGTGCGCCCAGGCGGGGTTCACGGTGCGCGTGCGGGACGTGGACGAGCCCTCGCTCGTCCGCGGACGGGGGCTCATCGAGAAGACCCTCCAGGGCGCGATCGACCGAAAGAAGTCGACGCCCGCGAAGCGGGACGAGGTCCTCGGACGGATCACCTTCACCACGGACCTCGCCCAAGCGGTGCACGACGCCCGACTCGTGATCGAGGCCGTCTTCGAGGACGAGGCGGTGAAGCGTTCCCTCTTCGCGGAGGTCGGAACGCACGTCGACCCGGAAGCGATCGTGGCGACGAACACGTCGAGCTTCTCCGTCAGCGCCCTGGGGGAGGGATTCCCGCACCCGGGTCGGTTCGCCGGCCTCCACTTCTTCTTCCCGGCGGCGGTCAACAAGTTGCTCGAGATCGTCGGCGGACGCGCGACCGATCGCGCAACGCTCGCGGAGCTCGAGCGGTTCGGCTACCTCCTCCGTAAGATCCCGATCGAGACGGCCGACAGCGCGGGGTTCTGCGTCAA
>JASHVA010000007.1 GCA_030039715.1 Thermoplasmata archaeon
ATCGGTGGATCACAGGTTCCTTGCGCCTACCCACCGCTTATCGCAGCTTGGCACGACCTTCCTCGGCGCCCGAGCCTAGCCATTCCTCAACTGACAGGAGTCAGCTACACTGATTATGCTTGACAAGCGTCCAGAACGCGTGTGATCGGCGTCATCGGCCCGATCGCCAGGGGCGGTCGGACCCTCGCCCTTCCCCGAAGAGGCAGGGGCCTCGGCGGGTGCACGTACCGACCGACGGGCAGCGCCCTGGCACGGCTCCCAGAGGACAGGGCCCCGCTACTTAACGACTTCGAGCGAGGCGGCGGCGCGGACTAGGCCCGGGGCGTCGCCGCGAACGCGGCGCGGTGGTGGGGCCCTTCGTACCGAGCGGCGGCGAAGCGGCACTGACCCTCCGCGTTCGGTTCGCACCCGGCACAGTTGCGCTCGTGCGGTACCGGCGCGCGCACGGAGTCGTCGCGGACCTGCACGAGCGCCGCTCGCAGCCAACCCTTCTCCGCATCGCCGTACGGGATGCGGACCCAGCCTTCGTGGAGCCCGCCTCCGGCCTCGTCCCCGTACAGCACGACTCCGTACGGGACCCGCCGCCCGAACGCCGCTTCCACGAGACGGCACTCCGCCACGACCTGAACGGTGTCGAAGAGGCGCCCGTGCGCCTCGTGGTAGCCGACGAAAAGGTGCGTCTCCTTGTACTCCACCGGTACGAGCGAGCCATCGGCCCGCTGCACGATCAGGTCCGGCCGGCCCGCGATACCGAGCTCGCGGTCGACGAGGGTCCTCCCCCCGTTGCGGAACCGGGGGTCGAGCCGCACCCGCTCGGGCGGGAAGAGCACCGGGAGATCGTCCTCGCCCTCGTCCTCGTAGACGAGCACGTCCCGGTCGTCCAGATCCAGGCGGCCCTCGGTCACCACCACGTGGCCCATCGGCGGCGCGAACATCGGCGACTGCCGCAGGGGCACAACGTCGGCCGGCGTTCGGACCACTCCCGGCCCGCCGGTGACGGTGCGCGCGTGGTTCGCCCGGACGAGCTCCATCTCGTACGGGCAGCGGAAGTAGGTGACGAGGTCGTGGGGCGTCATGTGCTCGGCGACCGGTGCGGCGACCCGAGGGGCTAGCATCGACCCGACCCCGATCTCGGGGGCTATGAAGGTGCGGCTCGAACGGCACGCGCGCCGGTGACGTCTAACCGACGACGGAACGACGGAGGTCGCTCCGGCGCTCCGGCGGGAGCCGGGAGCGGGCAAGCAACGTATCGAGCAGCTCGAGGTCCGGTCCGAGGGAGCGGACGACCGCGCCGATCGCGCGGACGCGGTCGGCCGCGGACCGCTCCGCCGCCCGGACGAGCGCGTACTCGGGTCGACTCACCGGTATCGCCCGGCCCCGGAACGTCGCGGAGGCGAGCCGGACGGCGCCCGGCCGACCGCTCCACTCCGCGAGCCCGAGCTCCTGCGCCGGGTCGAGCGGGACCGACCACTCGAGCCGGGCGCCGGCGGCGAACGTTCCCACGAAGGCCCGTGCCCCCCGCACGATGCCGAGACCGGGCCAGTCCGTCGTCGCGACCGGCTCGATGAGGTACTCGGCGAACGCCCCGCCGATCCGGTCGACGGCGGCCCGCGTCACTCCGAGGTCGATGTCGTGGGGGCGAACGTCTGCCCCGAGCAGCCAGGCCGCCGTCGACCCGCCCAGGTACCAGTCGACGGGGGCGAGGTCCGGAGTTCGCGCGAGCCGATCGACGACCTCGCCGAGCGCGGCCTCGATCGGCACCGCGGCCCCGGCGTAGGCCTGGTCGACCATCGTCTCGAGCACGAACCGGTTGCGGTTGTAGCACTGCCGGACGCGGGGGGTGTCCGAGAAGGCGAGGAGAAACCGCCGGTGCCAGCAGCGCGGTCCGCCGAACTGGCACGGGCTCGGCGGGCGGACGAAGCCGAAGACGTCGAGAGGCCCCTTCGGCGGCCCGTTCGCATCGAGTCCGCCGTCCTGCGCGTGGTAGGTGAAGGTCGTCCGGTCCCCATCACGGTCGGTCGTCAGCTGGTGGAGGAAGCCCGCCCCGAGGTCGGGCCCCGAGAGCATCTCGGTCGCCATCTTCCGGCCCGTCTCCGTTCCGGGCGCGCGTCTCGGGCTAGGCCGGCGGAGGGCGGAGCTCGAGCGACTCCGGGATCGGCGTCCGACCGGTCGTCAGCGTCACGTGCCCGTTCTCCCGACGCGCGACGAGGTAGTGTCCGCTCGGCAGCGACTTCCAGGTGCCCGGCTGGCCGTCGAACGGCTCGGAGCCGACGACGACCCGGTGCGGCGTCGCGGCGTAGGTCATCTCGTAGTACCGGCGCTCGTGGTCGAAGAGCCCGGTGCCGTGGTCCCCGGTCCACTGGGAGAACGCCCAGAGCTCGTCGGGCCCGCGCGAGAAGAGCACGTTGAGGCCCGAGAACGGGGGGATCGCGGGCCGGCCCAACGCCTCCCAGACCCGGACAAGGTCCTCCACGGTCCGGACGTACCCCGCCAGGGGGTCGTTGACCTCCGAGGCGTTCCGGAGCAGCAGCCAGAAGAGCACCTCGCTGTCGTTCACGCCCCGAATCCGCGGCTCGTAGACGCCGAGGAACGGCCGGGTCTCGTTCGGGAACGGGATCGACCCGTTGTGCGCGAAGAGGACGGTGTGGGCCTCGAACGGCTGGGAGTTCACGAGGCCGATCAGCTCTTCGGGCGCCAGATTGAGCGGATTGCTCGCGTGTCGGAGGTGGCCGAGCACGAGCGGGCCGTCCGCGTCGGCGGCCGCCTTCTCGAAGTTCTCGCGCTCCCCGTCGGCGTAAGCGGGCCCGGTACCCTTCTCAACGCGGGCCCGTCCCCCGTCCGTGAACCATCCGATCCCCCAGCCGTCCTTCTGGGCGGTCTCGGGCGAGACGTTCGACTGCCGGAGGAGCGACCGGTCGGAACGGACGAGCCAGGGTACCGGCGAGTCGTCGGCGTTCGTGAGGAGGCCGAACAATCGACACATCGGGCGGGCCACGGCCCTCGCGGTATTAAGCGCCGGGCGGCGATGTGCGCTGGTGACCCGTGCGCCAGCAACGCTTTTACTCTCACCGGTGGCTAGAACCGACGGAGGGGACGATGGTGACGATCGAGGTGACTCCCAGCGCGCGGGAGCAGGTCCTCAAGATCATGGAGCGCCAGGGGAAGCCGGGCGCGGCGCTCCGCATCTACGTCCAGGGCGGCGGATGCTCGGGCCTCACCTACGGCATGTCGTTCGACAAGCGTGAATCCGGCGACGAGGTCGCGTTCGAGGGCAGCGGGCTCACGGTCGTGGTCGACAAGGCGAGCGCCCCGCTCCTCGAGGGTCTCAAGGTCGACTACCTCCTCGGCCTCGAGGCGTCCGGGTTCAAGATCTTCAACCCGAACGCGAAAGAGACCTGCTCCTGCGGGAAATCGTTCTCCGCGTAGCCGCTCCCGCGACCCCGAGCCTAAATACTACCGTACGGATACGACGGTGGGGTAGCGAAGGAGGGCCCCAGGAATGAGCGATAGTAATAGTATCAAATTGGAAGTAACCCGCGAAGCGCAGGACCAGGTCCGGACCCTCATCAAGGGCCAGGCGCCCGGCACCGCGGTTCGCGTCTACCTTCAGTCCGGTGGCGGCGGCGGCGGCTGTGGCTGCGGCTCGGGCGGCGGGGGATGCGGATGCGGCGGCGGAGGCGGCGGCGGGGGGACTTCGTTCGGGATGGCCTTCGACAAGCCCCGGAACGGGGACAAGGTCGTCCAGATCGATGGCTTCTCGATCGTCGTGGACGATCTCAGCGCCGAGATGCTGAACGGCGCTCGGATCGACTTCGTCCAGGACCTGAACGCCACGGGCTTCAAGATCGACGCGCCGAACCTGCCGAGTTCGGGACACGGGCACGGCGGCTCGGAGGCGGGCGGCTGCGGCTGCGGCGCCGGTGGGTGCGGGTGCGGATAGACCGCCCCGGTCCAACCTTTTCCTTCTTCTTCTCCGTCGGCTCGATGACCTGAGGCGCGACCGCGTCGTCTGCGCCGCGTCGATAGGCAAGCGCCAAGTGCGGCGGGCGCTCGCCGTCCGTCACTAACTGCCACTCATGCCATCGACGGAACTCGTCCTCGAAACCCGCGACCTCGGGTTCGCCTACGCGCCCGACCGGTTCGCGATCCGCCACCTCTCGGTCGGGCTCCACCGGGGCGAAGTGCTGGGCCTCCTCGGCCGGAACGGGGCGGGCAAGACGACGACCGTCCGCCTGCTGACGACGCTCCTTCCTCCGACCGAGGGCACCGCGATCGTCCTCGGACAGGACATCCGGACCGGCGGCCGCGCGCTGCGCTCGCACCTCGGCGTCGTCCTCCAGTCGGAGTCGCTCGACTTCGTCTCCGTCGAGCGGAACCTCACGCTCTACGCGTTCCTCTGGGGCGTCCCTCGCGAGGTCGCGAAGAGCCGCGCCGAGGAGATGATCGCCCTCTTCGAGCTCGAGGCGGCGCGCCGCCGGAAGCCGTGGGCGCTCTCGGGAGGGGAGCGGCGGCGCTTCCAGGTCGCGCGCGAGCTGATGCACGACATGGACATCCTCTTCCTGGACGAGCCGACGGTCGGGCTCGACGCGATCGCGCGCCGCCGGATCCTGCGGTACCTCAAGGAGCGGGCCCGGGGCGGGCTCTCGATCGTCTTCACGACGCACATCCTCCACGAGGCGGACCTGCTCTGCGACCGGATCGCCGTCCTCCACCTGGGCCAGCTGCTCGCGCTGGACACCGCGGAGGGCCTCAAGCAGAAGTTCGCCGGGGCGCGGGAGGTCTCCGTGACGTTCGGCTCGCCGATCCCGCCCGCGACGCGGGCGGCGCTGCTCGCGGAGCTGACGAGCCGCGGCGCCACGCTGCTCTCGTCGGAGTCGGGCGGCTCCGTGCCGGTGAACCGCCTCGTCCTCCGGGCGGAGCGGGCGGAGGAGATCGTGCCGTGGCTCGCCCGCTGGGCCGACGCGCACGCGCTCCCGGTCGAGCGGATCTCGGTCGAGGAAGCGACGCTCGAGAGTGCCTTCCTCGGCATGATCGGCGGGGACGACGAGGAGGACGGGGCCGGGCCCGAGCCGACCGGCGAGCTCCTCCCGCCGGACCGGGAGCGTGGGCTCCCGTGAGACTGCCGCCGGTCCTCCGCCTCGTCGTGCGGAACTTCGCGTCGAACCTCGACCCGCTCACGGTGATCATCCGGTTCGGCCAGCCCGCCGTCACGATCATCGTCCTCGGCACGATGTTCAGCACGATCGTCTCGAGCGACCTCACCGGCGGGACCTCGTACACCGCGTTCCTCGTCCCCGGGATGGTCGCGTTCCAGATGATCACGGGCGGTGTCGTCTCGGGGAACCTCTTCTGGCTCGACCGCCGCTGGTCGATGGTGGAACAGGTCTTCTCGGGACCGTTCCTCCGGTCCGAGTACCTCGGCGGGCTCGTGCTGACCTCGCTGCTGTTCTCGCTGGTCGGCGTCGGCATCATGATGCTCGTCGGCCTCCCGTTCATCGGCCTCCCGCCGCTCTCTCCGCTCGGCGTCGCCGCGGTCCTCCTCACGGTCGCGCTCGGGAGCGTCTTCTTCGCCGGCCTGCTGATCACGCTCGGGACCCGACTCCGCTCGGCGAACGCCTACTTCTCCATCCAGTCGTTCCTGCAGCTCTTCGTCATCTTCCTCTCGACGGTCTACTACCCGGTGACGGCGAAGACCCCGCGCGTCCTCGCCGTGATCTTCTACGCGAACCCGCTCACCTACGCCGCGAACACGATCCGCGACGCCTTCGCCGGCTCCCTCGGAGCCGGCGACCTGGAGGGGCTCGGAGTCCTCGCGGTGCTCGCGGCGGTCGCGTTCGCCGCGGCCGCGGCGGCGTTCCGGACGATGGACCTCGGACCGATCCAGTAGCGGCGACCCTCGCTCAAAGGCTCTTCGGCGACGGAGCGACCGGCGTCGCCTGGGTCGTCGGAGCCGCGCTCCCCGGTTCGGACGGGGCGCTCGACGGGGAGGCCGGGTTCGGGGCCTTCGCCGGCTGGTCCGTGTGGAAGTACTGTCCCCCGCGCAGGGCCGAGATCGTGGCGGCGACGAGCGTGAGCCCGCCCGCGAACAGGAACGCCTCGCTGATCGCCGTCCCGAACCCGGGGGCGACCGTCGCGGCGAAGAAGTGAGGCTCGAGGAGCGCGTTCTGCGTGTTCGTCGTGAGCGGGACCCAGCCGGGGATCGACGGCGCCACGGCGAGCAACTGCTTCATCGGGTTCTCGCCGAGGAACGCGCCGAAGAGGGCGCCCGTCGGGTTCGCCGAGATCAGGTGGCCCAGGATCGTCTGGTCGGCCGCGGGGACTCCGGCTCCCGCGAGCACCCCCGTGGCGCCGCTCCCGAGGCCGGAGGTCAGGCCGAAGATCACGATCGTGAAGAAGATCGCGAGCGACATCTGCTGGCCGGCGTTCTGGAGCGTGGTGAGCATCCCCGACGCGGCGCCCCGGTTCTGCGCCGGGACGGCGCTCATGACGCTGGAGGCGTTCGGCGCCGCGAACATGCCCATCCCGCAGCCGTTGGCAAAGAGCAGCACTCCCACCTGCCAGTACTGGAAATCCACGGGGAGCAGCGCGAGCGAGAAGAACGCGCCGGCGCCGATCAGCATCCCGGTCGTCGCGAGCGTGCGGGCGCCCTGTTTGTCCGAGAGGTAGCCGCTCAGCGGCCCGGCGAGGAGGAAGCCGGCGATGAGCGGGGTCATCATGATCCCCGCCCAGAACGGGGTCGACGCGAAGCTGTAGCCGTGGAGCGGGAGCCAGATGCCCTGGAACCAGATCACGAGCATCAGCATCATGCCGCCGCGCGCGAGCGAGCCAAGGAGCGTCGCGGACGCCCCCGCGGCGAACGCTCGGATCTTGAAGAACTGCAGCCGGAACATCGGGTCCGGTACCCGGGCCTCGATGAACACGAAGCCGACGAGCAGCGCGGCGCCGGCCGCGATCGCTCCGAGGACCCACGGGGAACCCCAGCCGGTGCTCGCTCCGCCGTACGGCAGGAGGCCGTAGGTGACGCCGACGAGGAGGAGCGTGAGCCCGCCCGCGAACGCGAGGTTCCCGTAGTAGTCGATCTTCTGGCCGGTCGCGCGCGTAGAGGTCTCCCGCAGGCTGCGGTAGGCCCAGATCGTTCCGGCGACGCCCACCGGCACGCTCACGAGGAAGATGAGGCGCCAGGTCGGCAGCACGAACGGACCGATCGCGATGTTCGGGACTCCGGCGAGGATCCCGCCGATGACGAGACCGACCAGCGAACCGCCGATGAAGGCGATCTGGTTGACGCCCACGGCCTTGCCTCGCTCCCCCGCCGGGAAGGCGTCGGTGAGGAGCGCGAGGGAGTTCGCGAAGAGGAACGAGGCGCCGACCGCCTGGACGAGCCGGAAGATCACGAGGGCCCAGGCCCCGGTCGCCCCCGACCACGGCTCGACGAACAGGAGGATCGAACCGGTGGAGAAGATCGCGAATCCGAAGTTGTACATCCGGGCCCGTCCGAACATGTCGGAGAGCCGACCGACCGTGACGAGCAGCGTCGCGGTGACGACGCCGTAGCCGAGCAAGAGCCAGAGCAGGATCGGGAAGTTCGACTGGACGAACGGGTCGACGCCGAGTCCCTTGAAGACGACGGGCAGGGCGATCAGGAGGATCGAGCCGTCGATCGAGGCGAGCAGACCTCCGAGGGTCGTGTTCGATAGGACCGTCCACTTGTATTCCACGGGGCCTCCCTCACGCCGCGGGCGGGGCGCGGGTCGCGGGCACGAGCCGATTCAGCGCGCGGAGTCCGATCGCCAGCGCGCGGTAGTCGGCGGGATCGAGTCGGCCCACCATCTCGGTCGCGCGGCGGATCACCCGCTGGCGGGTCTCGCCGAAGAGCCGGTGGCCGGCGGTCGTGAGCTCGACCCGCACCGCCCGCCGGTCGCTCGGGTCGCGGGCCCTTCGCACGAGGCCCCGGTGCTCGAGGCGGTCGACGAGGTCGGTCACGCCGGCCGGTGTGATCTCGATCCCCTCCGCGAGCTCGCTGCCGCGCGCCCCACCCTGAGCGCAGAGGCGGAGGCAGCGCCACTCGGAGAAGGAGAGGTCGACCTGCGACGCCTCCGCCGCGACCTGGCGCTTGAACCCGACGAACGCATCCGCAAACATCTCCACGAGCTCCTCGGGAGAGGGCGACGGGCGGGGCGACCGGGACGCGAGCGACGCGGTGGACATGGGTGGGCTCGCAGAGATTAATCTCGAAATCGTATATTACGGTTTCTAACTAAATCGGCCCCGCGGACCCCCCGCGGATCCAGACTCCCGCGGTCGAAGGCCGAGGCAGGTTCAGTCGTCGGAGTCCTTCGTCGGACGGCGAGCTCCCGCCTTGGCCCGTTGCACCGCGGGATCGTCGGGAGGGGACGGTGCGGGAGGCGACGCCGGGGCCGGCGCGGCTCCCGCCGGGGGCGGCATCCCCGAGGCGCCGGGCGCCGCCGATCCCGTGCCCGACGTGAGCGGGGAGACGTAGTCCGGTTCGCTGGACGGCACGTACGGCGCGAGCGCGGCCTGGGACTTGGCCTGGAGGAGCGTCGCGAGATACGTCGAGAACAGCGTGTTCGCGCCCTCGGCTCCGCCCGAGCCGAGCACGAGCGTGTCGGGCGTGATGCGGAGGTGGCCGGCCTGCAGGAGGTCGATCACCCGGATGAGGGCGACCCGGTCCGGACCGATCACGTCGGCCTGCGCGTGGTAGGCGTCCGCCTGACCGATGCCGACGCGCCGGATCGCCGCCGCGTTCCCGTCGGCGACGATGCGGATCGAATCCCGCTCCCCTTCCGCCTTCTTGACCGCGGCCTTCGCGTTGTTCTCGTTGATGACGATCTGGAGGTCGGCGCGGACGACCTCGGGCTGCAGGTTCGCGCGTGCGGTCATCTCCTGAACGGAGATCCGCTTCTGCTCGGCGGCCGCCTGCTCGACGTACTGGGCCTGCTGCTGGACGGCGATCTCCTTGTTCGTCTGGGTCGCGAGGAGGGTCTCGTCGACCTGGATGTAGGAGATCAGGAGGTTCTGCGCCTCCACGAGGTACTTCTGGAAGGCGAGCCGCGCCTTGTCGAGCGCCTCCTGCTGCAGGCTCGAGCGGCTGCGGACGAACTCGAGCGCCTGTTTCTCTCCCGCGTTGTTGCGGAACTCCGCGTCGATCAGCGGGTGGACGATCTGCTGGATGAGGTTGAACACCGAACCGAACCGGGCGATCACGAAGGCGGCGTTCTCGGGAAGGATCCGGATGACGATCCGTACGTCGACCTCGAGCTGGAAGCCGTCCTTCGAGGTGACCTTGAGCTGGTTGAACTTGAAGAACTCCACCCCCTCGGTCGAGTTGTCGGTGAGGTACGGGTAGTCGGAGCGGTCCGCGGTCGGCGCCGCGCTCGGCCGGGACATCGACGGGGCGCTCGGCCGCTCCGAGCTCGCCCAGTCGACCATGATCGCGCTGGTCGGGACGAGGTAGGCGGTGAACGCCTTCGTGTTGAGGTTGTAGCGACCCGGGGCGAGCGGGTTACGCCAGATCCCCCGACGGTTGCGGTCGGACGTGAGGAGGCTCTCGACCTCCGCCGTGAGCGCCTGGTCGAAGTCCGGGGAGGTCGACACCGGCGTCGGATGGGACTCCGGACGGTCGAGCTCCTCGCCCAGGTTCGACCGGAGCACCGCCACGAACCCCGGCGGCACCTCGTACGTGTCGACGATCTGGACCTCGAAGAGGAGCGGGTTGACGTAGTACGTGCCCGGCTGGATCGTGTCGATCTGCGGACCGCGGAACCCGCCGCTCGCGAGGAACGCCGAACCGTCCTGGAAGAAGTTGTGGTCCCGGGCGTGGGGATGCTCCGGGCTCGGGGTTCCGGAGGGCGCCGGGGCGACCAGGAGACGGGAGGGGAGCGGGCGTCCGTCCTGGGCCGTGACGAGGCCGACCTTCCCGGTCGGGACCTGGATCGCGTTCACGATGTTGGCGGCGAAGAGCCGGGTGTTGACCCGGTAGCGCCCGGGACGCAGGAACGCGACCTGCGGGCCCTTGTAGCCGCCCGCGTCGAGGAACCGCTCGCCGTCCTGGAACTGGTTCGACTCGACCTCGTCGCCGAGACGACGACCCGCGGGCAGGGGGCGGCCGTCGATCGCCTCGATGATCGCGATGCTGTTCGGCCCGACCTCGATCACCGCGGCCTTGTCGACGCTCCAGACGATCGGGGCCCGGTAGTACAGGCCCGGCACGAGCGTCGCCGCCTGGACCCCGACCTGGCCGTGGCGAGCGATCACCTGGCCGGGAGGCATCTTCTCGCCGCCCAGCTTTCGCGTGACGATGCCGACCTGGTTCTCGTGGATCAGGTAGAGGCCGGCGATGAGGAAGATCGCCAGCAACAGCCCGACCACGATGAGCGCGACCGCGAGGAGGAGGAACGGTCCCGCGAGGAGGAAGATCCCGACGACCAGCGCCGCCGCGACGAGTACCGTGACAATGGCCCCGGTCGCATCCATCGCCATGGTGGAGCGGTGCCCCCG